>JAAYWX010000298.1 GCA_012516225.1 Clostridiales bacterium | reverse complement strand
TCACAGAGCAGTCCATGGAGGACCTTGACATCAAAAAGTACGTTTTTGAAGTCGCTAAGGACGCCAACAAGATTGAAATTAAAAAAGCTATCGAAGAGATTTTCGGAGTTAAGGTTATCAGAGTTACGACAACCATAGTCCCCGGAAAGGAAAAACGTCTGGGAGCGAACCCCAAGGGTTATACTTCCGAGTGGAAAAAAGCCGTCGTAAAGCTCAGCAAGAATTCCAAGAACATCGAAATCTTCGAGGGTATGGTGTAAGGGAGGAAAAGATATGTCCATTAAAACTTATAAACCCACTACACCGTCCAGAAGGCATATGACGGTTTCGGGCTTCGACGGAGTTGACAAACACGCAGCGCCCGAAAAGTCCCTTGTAGAGGTTTTGAAGAATAAGGCCGGCCGCAACAATTACGGCCGCATTACAGTACGCCATCACGGCGGCGGCAATAAGAAAAAATACCGCATTATCGACTTTAAACGCAACAAGTTCGATGTTCCCGGCAAAGTTCTCCGCCTTGAATATGACCCCAACCGCAGCGCGCATATTGCGCTTGTCGAATATGAGGACGGCGAGCGCCGCTACATTATCGCGCCTGTCGGGCTCAAAGCCGGCGATACGGTTATTTCTTCGGCAAACGCCGATATTAAGCCCGGAAACACCCTTCCACTTGCAAATATTCCCGTAGGTACTCTTATCCATAATATTGAACTGTACCCCGGAAAAGGCGCGCAGCTTGCACGCAGCGCGGGAGTGGAAGCCCAGCTTATGGCTAAAGAAGACGGCATCGCGCAGGTCCGTCTGCCCTCGGGCGAGTTCCGTAAAATCCGCATGAACTGCATGGCAACTATAGGCCAGGTCGGCAACATTGACTATGCCAACATCCACATAGGGAAGGCCGGTCGCAAACGCCACATGGGCTGGCGCCCGACGGTTCGCGGAAGCGTCATGAACCCCTGTGATCACCCCCATGGCGGCGGTGAAGGCAAGAGCCCGATCGGACGCCCCGGACCCGTTACTCCTTGGGGCAAACCCGCCCTCGGATACAAGACACGCAAGACTAAGAACAAGAGCGATAAGTTCATAGTCAAGCGCCGCAACGAGAAGTAAGGAGGGAACCGATAAATGAGCAGAAGTATAAAAAAAGGCCCCTTTGCCGCTCCGGAGCTGCTCAAAAGGGTCGATGAAATGAATAAAACTGGCGAGAAAAAGGTTCTCAAAACATGGAGCCGCGCTTCCACTATATTCCCATCTTTCGTTGGGCACACGATCGCAGTCCATGACGGCCGCCGCCATGTTCCTGTTTATATAACAGAGGATATGGTAGGACACAAGCTTGGCGAATTTGCGCCCACCCGCACATTCCGCGGTCATGCCGGCTCTAAAACCGGAAAATAAGGAGGAGAAAAATGGAAGCAAGAGCAGAACACAAGTTTGCCCGCATATCTCCCCGAAAGGTCAAAATAGTTTGCGACCTTATTCGCGGCAAGGATGTAAAAACAGCCGAAGCCCTTTTGATGCAGACTCCCAAGGCGGCGTCCGAGCTTATGCTTAAGGTGCTGAAGAGCGCGGAGGCAAACGCAGAAAATAATTTTGATATGGATCCCGATAAGCTCTATGTTAAAGAAACCTACGCAAACCCCGGCCCCATCCTCAAGAGAGGTATGCCCAGAGCTCAGGGACGTTTATACAGAATAAATAAGAGAACCAGCCACATTACAGTAGTAGTGGCTGAGAAAGAATAGGGAGGAGGCTGAATATGGGACAGAAAGTCAATCCTCACGGACTGCGCGTAGGAGTTATCAAGGACTGGGATTCCAGATGGTACGCAAGGAACGACAAGGTCGGAGACCTTATCGTAGAGGATTATAAAATCCGTAAATATCTTAAAGAGGCCCTGTATTCCGCAGGAGTCCCGAAAATAGAAATCGAGAGAGACAGCTCAAAAGTCCGCATCTTTATCCACTGTGCCCGTCCCGGCGTAGTAATCGGCAAAGGCGGCGCCGAAATTGAGCGCCTCAGAATGTCCGTCGAAAAGATGATAGGAAAGCCGGTTGCACTGTCTATTGTTGAAGTACGCACTCCTGATACGGACGCTCAGCTTGTTGCTGAAAGCATTGCCCAGCAGCTTGAAAAGCGTATCAGCTATCGCCGCGCAATGAAAAACGCTATGGGCCGCGCAATGAGGCTTGGCGTAAGAGGAATTAAGGTCATGTGTTCCGGACGCCTTGCCGGCGCCGAAATTGCGCGCAGCGAGTGCTATCATGAAGGAACAATTCCCCTTCAGACCCTCCGCGCCGATATAGACTATGGTTTTGCTGAAGCAGCAACAACTTATGGACGCATAGGCGTCAAAGTCTGGATTTATAAAGGAGAAGTTCTCAGCCAGACGCTTCGCAGCACTCCGCGTACGATGGATCTTAACCAGAGAGATGACCATAACCGCGGAGACCGCAAGAAAAATCCCGCAAACCGCAAGGAGAGCGGCTACAACCGCGGCGGACAGGGCGGCGCCCGTAGCTCTCAGAGCAGAGAGGGCGGCTACAACCGCGGCGGAGCACGCACTCCGGCAGCCAAGGAAGGAGGCAATGCGTAATGCTTCTGCCTAAAAGAGTAAAATACCGCAGAGTACAGCGCGGCCGTATGAAGGGCAAGGCCAGCAGAGGAAACTTTGTTGCTTATGGAGAGTACGGTCTTATGGCGACAGAGCCTTGCTGGATTACTTCAAACCAGATCGAGGCTGCGCGTATCGCCATGACACGTTATACAAAGCGCGGCGGTAAGGTTTGGATCAAGATTTTCCCCGACAAGCCGGTAACCGAAAAGCCTGCCGAAACACGAATGGGTTCCGGAAAAGGTTCCCCCGAATACTGGGTTGCTGTGGTAAAGCCCGGCCGCGTCTTATTCGAGATTGCCGGAGTTCCCGAAGAGACAGCCCGCGAAGCTATGCGCCTTGCAAGTCACAAGCTCCCCTGCAAGACAAAGTTTGTGGCACGTGAAGCAGTTACCGATTCCGAGACAGGTGGTGAATAAGATGAAGGCAAAAGAGATACGCGAAATGTCTGCCACCGAGCTTGAAAACAAGCTTATGCAGCTTAAGAAGGATTTGTTTACCCTCCGTATGCAGCACGCTACCAACCATCTTGACAACCCGACAAAGATTTCTGCAGTTCGCCGTGACATTGCCCGAGTCAAGACAGTTATTCGCCAGAAACAGCTCGAGCAGTGAGGAGGTAAACAGTTATGAACGAAGTCAGAACATCTTCCCGCAAGACCCGTGTCGGCAAAGTAGTATCCGACAAAATGGACAAAACCATTGTGGTCATAGTTGAGGATCGCGTTGCGCATCCGCTTTATAAGAAGATAATCAAGAAAACTTATCGCCTTAAGGCTCACGATGAAAACAACGAGTGCGGAATCGGCGATGTAGTAAGAGTTATGGAGACCCGTCCCCTGTCAAAGGATAAGAGATGGCGTCTTGTGGAAATAATCGAAAAGGCAAAGTAAGGAGGCCGCGAAGTGATACAACAGGAAACATATCTCAAGGTGGCCGACAATACAGGCGCCAAAGAGATCAAATGCATCCGCGTTCTTGGCGGAAGTAAGCGCAAATATGGCAATATAGGTGATGTCATAGTTGCGTCCGTTCGTAAGACTACTCCCGGCAGCGCCGTTAAGAAGGGCGATGTCGTAAAAGCGGTTATCGTCCGCAGCGCAAGAGGCGTCCGCCGTCCTGACGGAACATATGTGCGCTTTGACGAGAATGCCGCCGTACTCATCAAGGATGACAAAAACCCACGCGGTACCCGTATTTTCGGACCCGTTGCCCGCGAGCTGCGTGATAAGGATTTTATGAAAATCCTTTCTCTGGCTCCCGAAGTGATATAGGAGGGCAGGAAAATGAACATCAGAAAAGACGACAAGGTTATTGTCCTGTCTGGTAAGGATAAGGGAAAACAGGGAAGAGTTATTTCCGCGGATCCTAAAAACGGCAAAGTAGTCGTTGAAGGCGTAAATGTTGCGAAGCGTCATTTAAGACCGCGCAAACCCGGCGAAGAGGGCGGTATCATTAAGGTCGAAACGCCTATTTATGTTTCGAAAGTTATGCGTATTTGCCCCAAATGCGGCCAGCCTACCCGCACAGCGCACAAGTTCCTTAACGACGGGACGAAAGTCCGCGTATGCAAAAAGTGCGGAGAAACGATATAAGAGAGGAGAGACTATAAATGCCAAGACTTAAAACGAAATATCTTGAGGAAGTCGCTCCCGCTCTTATGAAAAAATACAACTACAAGAGCCCGATGCAGATTCCCAAGATTGAAAAAATAGTTATCAGCGTTGGAGCGGGCGACTGCAAAGACAATCAGAAGGCGCTTGACGCAGTCATCAAAGATATTACAGCTATCGCCGGACAGAAGGCGGTTGCCACAATTGCGCATAAAAGCGTTGCAAACTTCAAACTCCGTGCGGGCCAGCGCGTTGGTGTTAAGGTCACGCTCAGACAGGATAAAATGTGGGAGTTCCTGGACAGACTCTTCAATGTCGCTCTGCCGCGCGTACGTGACTTTCACGGAATCAGCCCGGATGCTTTTGACGGGCGCGGCAATTACAGCCTTGGGCTGAAAGAGCAGATTATCTTCCCCGAGATTGAGTATGACAAGATTGAGAAACTGCGTGGTATGAACATAGCTATATGCACCACCGCGGCGACCGATGAAGAAGCAAGAGAGCTGCTTTCACTGATGGGCGCTCCTTTTGCCAAGGCTTAGGAGGATAAAGTATGGCTAAGACGTCAATGAAGATTAAGCAGGCAAGACCCGCAAAATTCTCCACGAGACAGTATAACCGCTGCAAAATATGCGGTCGCCCGCACGCTTATCTGCGTGATTACGGAGTTTGCCGTATCTGTTTCCGCGAACTGGCTTATAAAGGCCAGATCCCCGGAGTAAAAAAGGCTTCCTGGTAAAACTGAACGGAAGCTGAAAATTTAAGATATTATCTTCACCGCCCCGCGCTAAAAGGATTTCTATCGAAAAAGGGGCAAAACTTGGCTGCCGGTCTCTACCGAACAAGAACCTTTGGGGTTCTTGTTCGGGAGCATGCGGCGGGACGAGAGCGTTCGCTTTTGCGCGGATGCGAACGATACGAAATCCGCGACGGCGAAAGGCCGGATACAATCAAGAATTGTTTCGGAACCTCGCCGCCCGAACAGACCGAAATTCGGCTGTAACTCTAATAATGAGGAAAATTTTAATATGCAGATTACCGATCCTATTGCGGATATGCTGACTCGCATCCGCAACGCAGGGAACGCAAAGCACGACACTGTCGATGTTCCCGCTTCAAACATGAAAAAAGCTATAGCAAACATCCTTCTCGAGGAAGGGTACATCAAAGGTTATCAGCTTATAGAGGACGGCGGACAGGGAATTATCCGCATCACTCTTAAATATCTGCCCGGCAAGGAGAAGGCAATTCAGGGCCTGCGCCGCGTGTCTAAACCCGGTCTCCGCGTTTATGCCGGTGCAGACGAACTGCCTTATGTCCTTAAGGGACTGGGTATAGCTATTATCTCCACTTCAAAAGGCATCATGACCGACAAGGCGGCTCGCAAAGCACATGTCGGCGGTGAAGTCTTGGCATTTGTATGGTAAGGGGGTATTTGAGATGTCAAGAATAGGAAGAACTCCCATTACTGTTCCCGCAGGAGTGGAAATTAAAATCGATGAAAATAATCATGTCACTGTAAAAGGACCCAAGGGAACCTTAGAGCGTAAATTTGCTCCTCAGATGAAAATAGAGCTGGACAACGGCGTACTGACCGTTTCCCGCCCCAATGACGACAAGGAAAACCGTTCTTTGCACGGCCTGACAAGGACGCTTCTTGCAAATATGATAGAGGGCGTAACAAACGGCTACAAGAAGGAACTTTCCATTCAGGGCGTCGGCTATAAAGCCGTAAAAGAGGGTAGCAAGCTTGTTATGAATATCGGATACAGCCATCAGGTTATAGTTGAGGATACTGCCGATATTAAAATAGATGTTCCTAACGCCAATACGATTGTCATTAGCGGTATTGACAAGCAGAAGGTAGGTCAGTTTGCGGCTGACGTGCGTAAAAAGAGACCGCCTGAACCCTACAAGGGCAAGGGTATCCGTTATGCAAATGAAGTGGTTCGCCTTAAAGAAGGCAAAACCGGCGCTAAGAAATAAAGGAGGTGTGCCTAAATGGTAAACAGACCAGATACAAGAGCTCAGCGCATAAAGCGCCACAAGAGAGTCCGTGCTAAGATTTCCGGCACGCCCGAAACACCCAGACTTAATGTTTTCAGAAGCAATGCCCATATTTATGCTCAGATTATTGACGACGTAAATGGTGTAACTCTCGTTTCGGCATCTTCAGTCGAAAAGGATTTTGACGGCCCCGGCGGTAACTGCGAAGCTGCAGCAAAAGTGGGAAAGCTGATTGCAGAGCGCGCTAAGGCCAAAGGCATTGAAAACGTACGCTTTGACAGAGGCGGCTATATTTATCATGGCCGTGTCAAAGCCCTTGCAGACGGAGCCCGTGAGGGCGGTCTGAACTTTTAGTCGGGAGGAGGAAACAAAATGGCTTATAATAACAACAGAGACAGCAGACGTTCCGAAGAACCTCAGTCCGAGTTTACCGAAAAGGTTGTTTCCCTCAACCGCGTATCTAAGACTGTTAAAGGCGGACGTATTTTCAAATTCTCAGCCCTCTGCGTAGTGGGAGACGGAAAAGGTCGTGTCGGATTCGGACTCGGCAAGGCAGGCGAAGTTTCCGAAGCTATCCGCAAGGGAATAGAAGACGCGAAAAAGAATATCGTAACTATTACAATTTCCGATAATACAATTCCTCATGAAGTTATAGGCGAGTTCGGCGCGGGAAAGGTTCTGCTGAAACCTGCCGCTCCCGGTACAGGCGTTATAGCCGGCGGTGCTGTCCGTGCCGTCGTTGAGGCTGCGGGGATTAAAGATATCCGCACTAAGTGCCTGCGCTCCAATAACCCGCATAACGTAGTTGCGGCAACAATGGTTGGGCTGCGCAGTCTCCGCGATGCGGAGCAGGTGGCGGCCTACAGAGGAAAGACCGCAAAAGAAATAAAGGCATAGGAGGGTGCAGTAATGGCTAATCTTAAGATCGAGCTGGTTAAAAGCCTGAACGGCAGACTGGAAAAGCACATCGCCACTGCCAACTCTCTTGGACTGCACAAGATAGGCAATGTTACAGTGCAGCCCGATAACCCCCAGACCAGAGGAAAGATAGCGCAAATCGGTTATCTTCTTAAGGTTACAGAAGAATAGGAGGTGCAGGCATGAAACTTAATGAACTTTCTCCGGCAGCCGGGTCTACCCATGTCGCTAAGCGCAAAGGCAGAGGAAATGGCTCCGGTAATGGTAAAACCGCGGGCCGCGGTCAGAAGGGGCAGAAGTCCCGTAGCGGCGGCGGCGTCAGAGTTGGGTTTGAAGGCGGTCAGATGCCTTTGGCACGCCGCATTCCGAAGCGCGGCTTCAATAATATTTTCGCAAAGCCTCTCACCGCAATCAATGTTTCTGCCCTGAATAGGTTTGAAGACGGCGATACAATTACCGCGGAAAAGCTGCTTGCAACCGGCGTTTTATCAAAATGCGAGTACGGTTTGAAGGTTCTTGGCAATGGACAGC
>JAAYWX010000297.1 GCA_012516225.1 Clostridiales bacterium | reverse complement strand
GTATCATAGGCAGCAACGGTGCGGGAAAAAGTACGCTGCTCAAGGTGATTTCCGGAATTATAACGCCTGCCAGCGGCAAAGTAACCTGTTATGGCAATGTAGTGCCCATGCTGGAACTGGGCTCAGGCTTTGATATGGACCTGACGGGGCGAGAAAATATTTTTCTTAACGGAGCCGTACTGGGTTATAGCAAGGAGTATCTCAAGAGCAAATATGAGGAAATTTTAGATTTTTCCGAACTGGGTCAGTTTATAGATGTGCCGATAAGGAATTATTCCTCAGGTATGCTGATGAGGCTTGCCTTTTCAGTGGCTACTATGGTTAATCCGGAAATTTTGATTGTAGATGAGATTCTTGCCGTTGGCGATGAGGCATTTCAGGCAAAAAGCCGCGACCGAATGAAAAAGTTGATGTCAGGAGGAACCACAGTTTTGTTCGTTTCGCACTCATTGGAGCAAATACGGCAGATGTGCGATCGTGTCGTATGGCTGGATCATGGGCAAGTGAAAATGATCGGCAAAGCCGCAGAAGTGTGTGATCAGTATGCAATTTGATAATATGAAACATTCTCTTTCCGTTGTGATGGGCGTACGATATCTGCGGGAGGATCTGTCCCTTTTAGAACGGGCGGTTCGGTCAATTTCAAATCAAACATACTCGGATTTTGAATTTCTAATATGCGAAAACGGTTCAACAAATTCTTCTCGCAAGTTGCTTGAAGCTCTGGTCGAGGAAGATCCGAGGATAAGACTTATTGATGGAACTGGTGCAGATACTCTTGCCAAAAAACTTAACCGTTGCATAGAGGCGTCACATGGAGAATGGATTGCAAGACAGGATGACGATGATTATTCTGAGCCAGAACGCTTTGAGAAACAATTGGATTTTTTAAAGTCTAATCCTGAAATTTCTTTTGTAGGATGCAATGTTAAGCTGATACAAGAAGGGGAAGTCCAAGGTATACGAAAATTTCCGCAACGGCCTGTGGTTAAAGATTTTTTATTTACCCAGCCGTATATACATCCGGCTCTTATCTTTAGGAAAAAAGTGCTTGATGCGGTGGGCGGATACTGTGAGGAACATCGCTGCGACGGCTGTGAGGATTATGATTTGCTCCTGCGTTTATATGAAAACGGATATTTGGGAGCTAATCTGACAAATACATATTTTACTTATACATTACCGCCAAAAGGGCACAGCAACCGCACCTTCCGGATGAGAGTCAATGAAATGCAAACCAGATTTGTTAGGTTCCGCAGTTTGGGACTTTTGCCGCGGGCTTTGCCCTATGTGATAAAGCCGGTTTTGGTAGGCTTAATTCCCTCGCCCTTTTTGCCTGCACTTAGATCTCTGCGTTATAGTTTTCACAGCAGAAAGAAGATGTCTTGTGAAGAAGAATAATATTAAAATATTTGTATCCCACCGAATTGATATTGAAAGTGAACTGATTGATAACCCAATATACACTCATGTCCGCTGCGGAGCAGTATTTGATGACAAAAATCCTATGAATATCTTGGGAGATAATACAGGAGATAATATTTCAGAGCGGAGGATGAGCTTTTGTGAGTTTACTGTTCAGTATTGGGCATGGAAGAATGTGCAGGCCGATTACTATGGTCTTTGCCATTATCGCAGATATTTGTCATTTTCAAAGCGTCGCTTTAAAACTGACGAGTACAACATGGTTCATGTACCGGTTCTAACTCCCGGAAGCAAAAAACGTTACGGGTTGTTGGACACGGAAGGAATGGAAAAACTGATTTCGGAGTACGACATTTTAACTTCAGAATATGCTGATGTAAGGAATATCCCGACCCCAAAAGGCAAAAAGAATACCGTCCGTGAAATGTGGGACGATTACAACGGCATATTCATTGAAAAATCTTCTGTTGACTTAATGCTTGAGCTTATAGATGAAACAGCTCCCGAGTACAGCCGCTCCGCAAGAGAATATTTATCAGGAAACCTCCACCGGGGGTTTAATTGCTACGTATTGAAAAAAGAACTATTTATAAGACTGTGCGATTTTCAATTCCCGATAATGTTTGAGGTGGAGCGTCGGCTGGATACAACCGGATACACCCAGACTATGCTGAGGACTCCGGCATTTATAGGAGAAATGTTGTATGGTATTTTCATGTACCATGTAACTACTTATGAACAATGGCGGGTAAAGGAACTTCAGCTTGTGTTTTTCAGCGATACAGACCGGATAAAAGGCTGTGGCGATTTGATAAAACGGCAAATTTGGTTTGGAATTGACCGTACATTGCGTACAATAATAGATCCCCTTATGCCAAAGGGGTCAAAAAGGCGTGAGTCTTTGAAGAATATATTTTATACGTTGTTTCCCGCAAAACGCCGCGGGGCAGCCAATATCAAATAATTAATATTACTGACTAAAGAGGGAAAAGTATGGAAAAGCAGTATAAGCCAGTACCGGATACGGAGGAGTTGAGGTATAAGGGCACACCGGAAAAACCTGACATTAAAATCTTTGTTTCACACCGGATTGATCTTGACAGTGAAACTATTGATAACCCGCTTTACATTCCTGTACGCTGCGGCGCAATATATGATGAGAGAGAGAACGTATCCATGCTGGGCGATGATACGGGAGATAACATCTCGGAAAAGCGAATGTCTTTCTGCGAACTTACTGTACCGTACTGGGCATGGAAAAATGTTAAGGCGGATTACTATGGATTATGCCATTATAGAAGGTATTTATCTTATAAGGATGGGAAAATGCCTGTTTTCACTAATAACATGAGTAAAACAGGACTAATATATTCACCAGACTTGTGCACAAGCATTGAACAATTTAAATTAAATGATGTAGACTTAATAAAAGAATCTATTAAAAACGCAGATGTAATTGCACTAGAACCTTTTGACCTTAAACAGGTAGGTTGCAGTTCTGTTTATGAATTATGGCAAAAAGATATCTGTAATTTTGATGTGAAAGTTTTGGATTCAATATTAATGATAATTGAAAATAAATATCCATATATGCTTAAATTTGCTAAAACATATTTTAAACAATCAAAAACTACATTTTATAATCTTTTTGTTATGAATAAGCAATGCTTTGATGAGTATTGTGAATTTTTATTTGGGGTACTGTTTGAGTTAGAAGAGAAAATTGATTATTCACATTATAATAGTGAAAAAAAGCGAATAATAGGGTATATCGGAGAGAATCTTCTTAACATTTTCCTTATAAAGCTTAAAGAAGATAAAAAAAACATTAAATATCTACAAGGAATATTTATTGATAAGATTGTTAAACAAGAGGAAATTTTTCCGGCGTTTCACTCAAAAAACAATACCATT
>JAAYWX010000296.1 GCA_012516225.1 Clostridiales bacterium | reverse complement strand
TATTTCTTCTCTTTTTTATCAGCCGCAAGGTTGTGTCTCCGCTGGGCAAGCTGGCGCAGGTTACAGGTGCAATTGCAAACGGCAATCTTGACGTTGAAATGACTTACCGCTCCAATGATGAAATCGGAGTGGTGTGTGATTCAATGAGGCAAACCGTTTCACGTCTGAAAGACTATATTGCCTACATTGACGAAATCGCCGGAGTCTTGAAGCAAATTGCAGACGGCGACCTCAATTTCAATCTTAATCAGGAATATACCGGCGAATTTGCTCGCCTGAAAGATGCGCTCCTGCAGATTCAAAAAAATCTTGTAAATACCATACGTGAAATCATTGAGGCCTCCGAACGCGTTTCGGCCGGAACCCATGAAATTTCGGAAGCAACACAAATGCTTTCGCAAGGTGCTATTTCGCAAAGTGCGTCTATCGAAGAAATTTCTGGAAATATAGCTGAAATGCAAAAGCTTATTACGGACGGGGCTAAAAATCTTTCCGCTGCCAGAGAGCTAAGTGACAAGACATCTCTTGCTATTGAAGAAGATAGCCGCAGAATGCAGGAAATGTCCGAGGCTATGGAAGAAATCGGTACCGCTTCTGCCGAAATCAGTAAAATTATAAAAACTGTTGAGGATATTGCATTTCAAACGAATATACTTGCGTTGAACGCAGCAGTGGAAGCGGCCCGCGCCGGAGCGGCAGGCAAAGGTTTTTCCGTAGTTGCGGATGAAGTACGCAATCTGGCCAACAAGAGCTCAGAAGCCAGAAAGAACACCGCCGAGTTGATTGAGCGCTCCCTTCAGGCCGTAGAGCGCGGAAAGCGTGTAGTATCCGCCACCACCGAAGCTATGAAACAAGTGGTCGAAGATGTCGGTGAAACAGCCGTTGTTATAAACGGTGTCGCAGATAAATCCGCTGAAGAAGTCCGGTTTATTGACAGCATAACCGAAGCCGTAGAACAAGTAGCCGGAGTGGTTACCAGCAATTCCTCCATGTCAGAGGAAACAGCCGCAAAATGTGCAGAGCTGTTCGAGGAGGCAAAGTTTCTCCAGCAGTCTGCCCTGCGTTTCCGTATTTGAGGACTACAGATGTTTGAATAAAATAAATGTTTCTATATAAAAACTTTTAGAAGCAAAACTGCCGGGCAGCGTTTTTTATCCGCTGTCCGGCAGTTTTTATTTGTTTTCTCCGCAGCCGCAGCCGTCGCTGCCTTCTTCGGTATCCGGCGTGGTCAGCACCCTAAGCAAATCTAAAGCCTTTTCTCTGCCGGATTCGCTCAGCCGGTAATGTGTCCACTTTCCCTCCTGTCTGCTTTCCACAAGACCAGACTCACACAATATTTTCATATGATATGAAAGTCCCGACTGACCTATATCCATATGTCTGAGAAGAACGCAGGCACATTTTTCTCCGCCGCGGAGAAGTTCAATTATCTCAAGTCTTTTCTCATCGCTCAGTGCCCTAAATACACGGGCGTTATCCTGATGATTAGTTCCCATAAGTTTCGCCTCTCATCTGCCGTAATATACCAGAATATGCGCATAAAATCAAAAGATTGTCAATATCAATATAAAGTGCACTTAAAGCAACCCATTTAATTTACCCGTCTTTCGGATTTTCGCTCAGTTCTGCCAGCACTTCCGGAGAAGCTTCAATCCAGTGAAGAATTTCATCAAATTCCGTCATATTAACATCATAATAAATGAAATTCTTTTCTCTTGTTTCCCGTACAAGCCCTGCCTCTTTAAGTTTCTTAAGATGATATGAAATGTTTGGATTCGTGGAGTCAAAATTTTTTGCAATCTCTCCCGCAGACAATTTGCCTTTCCTAAGCAAAGTTATAATCTTTCTTCTTGTCGGATCAGCCAAAGCCGCAAATGTTTCATTAAGCCCCATAACTTTCTTCCTTAACCCTTAATTTTGATAAAAACAAAGCATAGTAATCTGTGCTACCTTTGACACATTAACTGCTTTTCCGGAATACCGCATCGGTACTTAATAATATATCACATAATAATTTATCGGCAATACGCAATAAATATATTGACAAAACTTGATTTGAAGCATAACTTATAATATATCAAAATAATTTGATTTGAGCTTTATAGATTAAGGGGGTTGTTCGGATGAATGCTTTAAAAACCGGCTGGTACTTTTTTCCAAACCAGATTTTGGGCATGAAATGGCTGAATGTTCTTATTGGAAACGGGCTGTCCGCACTTGGCCTGGACACTGGCAACAGATGGATCGGGAGCATACAATTTTTCATCTATGACGTTATCAAGATAACCATTCTGCTGTGCCTGCTCATATTCATTATCAGCTATATCCAAAGTTATTTTCCGCCGGAGCGCAGCAAAAAAATTCTTGGAAGGTTTCATGGAATAGGAGCAAACAGCATAGCCGCTCTGCTCGGTACTGTCACTCCATTCTGTTCGTGCTCATCAATTCCGCTCTTTATTGGCTTTACAAGCGCAGGGCTTCCAGTCGGAGTGACATTTTCCTTTCTTATTTCCTCTCCTATGGTAGACCTTGGCTCTCTCATACTGCTTATGAGCATTTTCGGTGCTAAAATTGCTGCGGTATATGTTGTTCTGGGGCTTATCATCGCGGTTATCGGCGGTACAATCATTGAAAAACTCCATATGGAAAAACATGTGGAAAGCTTTATCCTCACCGCCGGAAGCGTTGATATTGAAGCTCCGGACCTCACAAAGCGCGACCGTTTGGTATACGCGAAGGAACAGGTTTCAGCAACTTTCAAGCGCGTTTTTCCCTATATTTTAATCGGTGTAGGCATAGGCGCTATAATACACAACTGGATTCCCGAATCCTGGGTGGTAAAAATACTTGGAAGCGACAATCCGTTTGGAGTCGTTCTTGCAACCTTGGTCGGCGTTCCGATGTACGCCGATATTTTCGGAACAATTCCCGTCGCTGAAGCTCTTTGGTACAAAGGCGCACAACTTGGCTCAATACTCTCTTTTATGATGGCTGTGACAACACTTTCCCTGCCTTCAATGATAATGCTCAGAAAAGCGGTAAAACCCAAGCTTTTGACCCTTTTTATCTGCATCTGCACCATAGGTATTATAATTGTCGGCTACTTTTTCAATGCTTTTCAGTCATTTTTAGTTTAGGAGGAATTATATATGGCTAAAACATGGTATCCGGTTGTAGACTATGCAATATGTGTTGAATGCGGCACTTGTGTTTCCAAATGCCCGCACGGTGTTTATGATGTTTCCAAGTCTCCTTCCCCTGTCGTCATAAACCCGCTCGAATGTGTGGATCATTGCCACGGCTGCGGAAACCGCTGTCCGGTAGGTGCTATCACCTATGTAGGTGAGGACACCGGCTGGACGCCGCCCAAGGGAAATCCCTCAAAAACCGATTCCGGCTGTTCATGCGGCGGAGAATGCGGAAGTAATGATAACCCGAAAGTTTCTTCTGACGAAGATGGCGGCAAATCGGGATGTTCATGCGGGAGCGGATGTTGTTGAAAAATAAAAAGCTTTTAAAAATACTTGTTTTAGTTCTGATTGCTGCGGCGCTTGTGGCTGTCTGGAGTTTAAAAAACATCCCTGTGCTTTCATCTTCTGAAAAAGGCAGTATCCAGACTTCTGCCATTCCAGAGTCCGAAGGTGATTTTGCGCTTGAAGCATCGGAGATTGATCTTGACGCTTTAAAAGAGTACGGCCTGCCTATTATAATCGACTTTGGAGCCGATTCATGTCTTCCGTGCCGCGAAATGTATCCTGTTCTCGAAACCATGAACGCCGAAATGCAGGGAAAGGCAATAATTAAGTTTGTCGATGTCTGGAAAAACAGCGAAGTTGCCGCAGACTTTCCTATTCAGGTAATACCCACTCAGTTTTTTTACAATTCCGACGGTTCGCCGTATGTTCCGAGTGATACAATCGGGATAGACTTTACACTGTACTCTTCCAAAACTACAAACGAACACGTTTTTACAGTACACCAAGGCGGGTTGACGGAAGATCAAATGAAGGCCATACTTGAAGATATGGGGGTTTCCCAATGACGGAACTGCTTGAGCACATTTCGGAACTTATTGCAAGAAACGCATGGCTCTCACCGCTTATGGCTCTATTTGCTGGAGTCCTTGCTTCATTTACCCCGTGCTCTCTTTCAACCGTCCCTCTGGTAATTGGCTATGTCGGTGGAACCGGACAAACGGATACAAAAAAAGCTTTCAGGCTTTCTCTTGTTTTCGTGCTCGGATCTGCAGCAACATTTACGGTTTTAGGTTTTATCGCCTCAACTGCCGGAAAGCTTATTGGCACATCTTCGTCTTGGTGGTATTTTTTTCTTGGTGTCTTAATGATTCTGATGGCAC
>JAAYWX010000295.1 GCA_012516225.1 Clostridiales bacterium | reverse complement strand
TTTTAAAGCAACGGAACGGGAACTGACCGGACTTAAAAAACTGCCCAGTTCGCTTTCAGAAGCGGCAGCCGCGGCAGACAGCAGCGCATTTATCAGAAATCATCTGCCCTCTCGGATCATAAGCGAATTTGTTTCGGGCCGGAGATAAGAAATCGCCGGAAATATGATTGAAGGGGGAGGTGGAGTATGTTCAGTGACAGAACGCAAAACAGCGTGCTGGTGGTATCGGCTTCACAGAAAATTACTGATCTTTTCAATGAGCTATTACCTCCCAACGCGTTTCACCCTATAGTAACGGTTTCAAGCTGCGGAGAGGCGAAGCGCGAGCTGATTTCCGCCGAATATGACATAATTGTTATTAATGCGCCTCTGGCGGATGAATTTGGTTCCGAATTTGCACTGGATCTGGTAGAAAACAGCCCCGCGGCCGTTCTTCTTCTTGTAAGCAGCGATCTGTACCCCGAAGTATCCTGCAAGGTAGAAAGCTATGGAGTTATGACTGTTTCTAAGCCTCTTAACAAATCCACTCTTTACACGGCGATGAAATTGGTGTATGCTACTCGTGCAAGACTCCGCGCGATGGATAAAAAGAACAAAAGTCTTAGCGCGAAGATGAGCGAGATTAGAGTTGTAAACCGCGCCAAATGGACGCTGATTGAATCGCTTGGAATGACTGAGGAACAGGCACACCGCTATATAGAGAAACAAGCGATGGATATGCGGATGACCAAAGGTGAGATTGCGGTTTCCATACTTAATACTTATGGGAAATAGGAAGCATGTTCCGCTTATGGAATATGCTTCCGAAATAAGTAAGCGGCTTTATGCCGCTTGTCTTGTTTCCAAAAGGGGAGATTTTTATGAGCAAGTATATTTTTGTAACAGGCGGTGTCGTATCCGGACTGGGCAAGGGTATTACCGCCGCATCCTTAGGCAGGTTGCTTAAGGCAAGAGGACTGAAGGTCGCGGCACAGAAGCTCGACCCTTATATCAATGTCGATCCCGGCACGATGAGCCCGTATCAGCACGGAGAGGTTTATGTTACTGAGGATGGTGCGGAGACCGACCTTGACCTTGGCCACTATGAGCGCTTTATAGATGAGGATTTGAACAAGTACTCAAATCTCACAACGGGAAAAGTTTACTGGAATGTCCTTAATAAGGAGCGCAGAGGCGAGTATCTCGGCGAAACCGTTCAGGTAATTCCTCATATTACCAACGAGATAAAAGAGTTTATATACAGCGTCGGCAAAAAGACAAATGCGGATGTGGTTATAACCGAAATAGGCGGAACAACAGGTGATATTGAAAGCCAGCCCTTTCTTGAGGCTATAAGGCAGGTGGCACTTGAGGCAGGAAGAGAAAATGCCCTCTTTATCCATGTAACATTGGTTCCGTTTCTGCGCGGCTCGGACGAGCATAAGTCAAAGCCGACGCAACATTCCGTAAAGGAACTTCAGGGAATGGGCATAAATCCGAATATAATCGTGCTCCGCTGCGACCAGCCGCTTGAAGAGGATATTTTTAGAAAAATTGCGCTTTTCTGCAATGTAAAGCCAGACTGTGTCATAGAAAACATGACTATCCCTATTCTGTATGAAGCCCCTCTGATGCTTGAAAAGAGCAGGTTTTCGGATGTGGTCTGTCGCGAATTGAACCTTAAAACTCCGGTTCCTGATATGAGAGAATGGAGCGAGATGATAGAACGCATAAAAAGCCGCAGTACCGAAGTTACAATTGCACTTGTCGGGAAATACGTCCGTCTTCACGACGCTTACCTCTCGGTAGCTGAGGCACTGCACCATGCGGGGTTTGAACTTCATACCTGCATAAACATTAAATGGGTGGACAGCGAAACGCTGACAGATGAAAATGTAAGTAGCGTGTTTTCCGATGTTTCGGGTATACTCGTACCGGGAGGATTCGGAAACAGGGGCATAGAAGGCAAAATCTGCGCCGCCCAATACGCGCGTGAAAATAATATCCCATATCTCGGCCTGTGCTTGGGAATGCAGATTGCAGTTATTGAGTTCGCCCGTAATGTCTGCGGACTTGAAAATGCAAATTCGGGCGAGTTTGACAGTACTGCCGCACATAAAGTGATTGATTTTATGCCAGATCAGCATGAGAATATAGACAAAGGCGGAACTATGCGGCTTGGTGCATATCCCTGCAAGGTACTTCCCGATACAATGCTGAAAAAGTGTTACAATGCTGATCTCATTTATGAAAGACATCGTCACCGCTATGAGTTTAACAATGATTACAGAGACATAATGTGCAAGAATGGCCTGGTCATCGGCGGAACATCTCCAGACGGACGCATAGTTGAAACCATTGAAATACCCGAGAACGACTTTTACGTCGGAGTGCAGTATCATCCCGAATTCAAGAGCCGTCCGAACAGGGCACATCCTCTTTTCCTTGGTTTTGTCAAAGCGGCCCTAAATAAATAAAAGTTAAAGGCATCGATTATCGGTGCCTTTTTTTGCCGATTTTATAGTATTTTGGGCAAAAGAAAGAGGTAATGTCAAATTTGATAAAACATCACCGGATTAAAAAATAAAATTTTGCACGTTCAATGTAAAAAATGTGTTTATGTTTTGCAATATTTATGTTATTTTAAGTTTTGGCGGTTATTTTGTAATAGAGAGAAATAGCCTTGCTATACATAAAATAAATGTTAAAATTTTGACTGGCGGAACCGGCGTCAGCCGATTCCGGCCGCTTGCGTTTTGGACTTTAGCCATAAAGGGGCGGAAGCGGGAATTTACAATAAGGATAAGGGACGTGATTATTTTTGGAAATTGAATTCGGCTGGTTTATAAGTCAGGTGGCTGCAAACCCTGTACTGCTGGTGACAGTACTTTTGACCCTTGGAGTAATTTTTGTAAACGGCTGGACGGACGCCCCGAACGCAATTGCAACCTGCGTAGGAACACGGGCGATGGCACCGCAACCTGCGGTTCTGATGGCTGCAGTATTCAACTTTTTAGGCGTCTTTGTAATGACGCTTATAAATTCAACGGTTGCGATGACTATTAAGAATATGGTGAACTTCAATGGAAATACTTATGAAGCAACACTGGCGCTTTGCGCTGCCTTGTTTGCCATAATTATCTGGGCAGTTGCGGCATGGTATTTCGGGATACCTACAAGCGAGAGCCACGCCCTGATAGCCGGACTGTCAGGTGCGGCAATAGCTTTGCACAACGGGTTCGGAGGCATAAACGGACACGAATGGGTTAAAGTTTTATATGGGCTTGTTCTATCAACATTTCTGGGTTTTGTAACAGGTTTTGTTTTTACTAAACTTGTCACGCTTATCTGCAGAAAAATGGATAGGCGGAAAACCACGGGATTTTTCCATAGCGCCCAGATATGCGGAGGTGCGGCGATGGCTTTTATGCACGGGGCGCAGGACGGACAGAAATTTATGGGCGTACTTATTCTTGGAGTGTTCCTTGCCAACGGAAGCGATACAACCGGAGCAGTGGTACTGCCGCTGTGGATGATGCTCCTTTGTTCCGTTGTTATGGCAGTCGGAACATCCATTGGCGGATATAAAATCATTAAAGCAGTCGGAATGGACATGGTGAAACTTGAGGCCTATCAAGGATTTTCAGCGGATATTGCAGCAGCGTTCTGTTTGCTCTTGTCATCTTTGTATGGAATTCCGGTAAGCACCACACATACAAAGACTACCGCCGTAATGGGAGTCGGAGCGACAAAGCGCCTGTCGGCAGTTAATTTTGCGGTTGTAAAAGATATGGTTCTGACATGGATACTTACTTTCCCCGGTTGCGGGCTTATCGGATACCTGATGGTAAAACTGTTTGCGGCTGTACTTTAAAAATCAAAAATCGGAAAGGATACCGAAAGGTAGAAAGGATTTTGAGTCATGTCAAAAAAGACGGATAGTTTCTATTTCAACAACTTTATAGAGAGCGCCGAAATATCCTGCGAAGCTGCAGCTATGCTTAAGAGCGTGCTTGAGAATTTCGATGTTAAGACACTTCCCGAAAACAAAATTAAAATCCACGAAATCGAGCACAAGGGAGACGATAAAAGGCACGAAATAACACAAGCGCTTGTGCGCGCGTTCATTACGCCGATTGAACGGGATGACATACTTAAACTCAGCCAGTACATTGATGATGTGACGGATTCGATTGAAGATATAATCATCCGCATATACATCAATAATGTTAAACAGATACGGCCGGACAGCATAGAGTTTGCGGATCTTGTAATCCGCTGCTGCACAGCTATGAAGGCAATGTTTGAAGAGTTCCCCAAGTTCAAGAAATCAAAGAAGGTGGAAGAACTTATAATAGAAATAAACCGTCTTGAAGAACTGGGCGATGATATGTATGTGGAGTGCATGAGAAACCTTCATACAACGTCAACAGATCCTCTTGAAATTATCGCGTGGCGTGAAATTTATGGATTTTTTGAAATATGCTGCGATACATGTGAAAATGTCGCCGATATAGTTGAAAGCATTATAATAGGAAATACCTGATACAGGAGGAAAAATGAACAATATATGGCATGACATAGCGCAGGAAAGAATAAAGCCCGAAGATTTTATTGCTGTTATAGAAATCGGAAAGGGTAGCAAGAAAAAGTATGAGCTCGATAAACAGACAGGACTTTTAATTTTGGACAGGATACTGTACACATCCACTCACTATCCGTCCAACTATGGATTTATACCGCGCACTTATGCTGATGATGATGATCCGCTTGACGTTCTGGTCTTTGCGAGTGAGCCTATAGATCCTCTGGTTACCGTAAGGTGCTACCCTATAGGAATGATAACAATGATCGACAACAATAAAAACGATGAAAAAATCATAGCAATACCGTATGCAGATCCGATGTTCAATTCCTATAAGGATATAAGCGACCTTCCTCAGCACATTTTTGAAGAGATACGCCACTTCTTTTCCGTGTATAAGATGCTTGAGGGGAAGGAAACCAGCGTGGAAGAAGTTAAACACCGCGAAGAGGCGGTAGAGGCAGTCAGCAAAGCTATCACGCGCTACAAAGAAAAATTTTTGAAATAATGCGAAAAAGCAAAGAAGATTAGCCGTCTGTGCATAAAAAATTCATGCGTGGATATCCACGCATGAATTTTTTGTGCACAGACGGGAGAGAAAACCTTTCATATATCAATCAAGATTAGTGTCAAAAACAATATACCCGTTCGGATTTATGCTGAAGTCTGACGATGTTCCAACCGGATAAGCCTTTATACAGAAAATTCTATCCTTTATTGAGGAATAAGTTTTGGTGTCGATTTTATCTGAAAAGAAAGCTTCTTTTCCTGGCTCTATTTTCGTTTTCGTTATTACTGTCGAAAACACCTTGTCGTCACTCCAGCGATATATTTGCTTGCCGTCTTTATCGAAAATTACAAAATCAAATGTTTGACTGTTTGTGCTGGTCAGCACAACGGGTTTTTCAGTATTATTTGCCAATGAGAACGAGAGTACGAGTTCACCGTCCGATTGTTTAGCAGAGGCCTTAACATATACTGAAGAGTCAATCTGGGCTTTCATATCGGCAAGGCGTCCGGCAACAGTTACCGCTTCTGCACGGGTGGCTTTGTCGGAAAGTTCAAGGAGATTGCCGCTGCGGCCGTTTATAAGCCCAAGTATAGCGGCGCAGCGGATATATTCTTTAAAGTCTGTTCCTATCACAGAATCGTCGGCAAAAGATTTTTTTTCAGTGTCCGCTGCCGCGTAGTCAGGGCTGACGCAGCAGAAAAAGGCATTTACGGCATAGCGTATCATATCTTCACGCGTAAGAGATTCCGAGGGGCGGAATAGTCCTGTACTGCCAATAACGCCGCACGTCGCAAGGTCATAAAGTTCGTTTGCACCGCACTCTTCATTTTTTACATCGGTGAAATATTCGTTTATGTTCGTTGGGGCAAAATAGTTGAT
>JAAYWX010000294.1 GCA_012516225.1 Clostridiales bacterium | reverse complement strand
TGGTATTCATTTGAGGAACTGACAACGTACGGATTGGAGCGATCATTTCTCTTCTATAAGGCTGTCCTTTTTTAGGCCCTCTCTTATAAACCTTGCCTGCATATCTTCCTTTTTCGGGAACTACTATTTTGCCTATCCTCTTGAATACATTAAATGGAATTTTATCTGGATCTTTGGCACCTGTTGGAGCAACAAAGCCTTTTTTAGATGCTATTTTGCCCTTTGACCGCTTTATCTGTACCATTACAGTCTGCCGTCTTGGTGTTTTTGGAGTAAAAGGAAAATGAGCAAAGCTTAGTCTGCGACCTGTAGAAGTTACCGATGCTTCAAGGCTTGAACTACTTGGCTTGTTTTTTTTCAATGTGCTCAAGACATCGTTTTTCTTAATTGCATAGGAATTAGGTACTAACTTGCCTATCTGCGTATAAGTGAAATCAACTGTCCTGTTTAGTGCATGATAAGTAGCTTCGGCAACCTCTTTTTCGAAGCCTTTTAATTCTTTTGTCAAACGCTCTATTTCTCTTGTATCAATGGTTATTATTCCATAATCCACACCATCAGCCTCCATAGTTTCGACTCAGGATGATTTCGTAAACACCATCCGAATCTCTCACATCAACCACATACATCTGCCTTTTGTCAAATTTTTGAGCTTCACCAATAGTAGGTCTTTCGCCATAATCAGATGCTTTTACAAAATAAAGGAGTTCTCCGATACTAATACCGTCAAACTCCTTTTTTGTACGTTCCATGAGCCGCTCATTGTCGATTATTACGGTCAAATCCCTACCGTTGATTTTGTGAACCTCTCCGAACTCATCAGGGTTAAAAAATATATTAAGGTCTTGCTGCAAATAATCTTTAAATAATGGCACATAAATCACTTCCTGTCTCTCTTATTCTTTGCGCTTTGCACATACTCACCAGGATCGAATTTTATTTCTATGTTATCCAGATTATCTTCTGCCGCAGTTTCATCATTTTCAGAAGTATCTTCTTCGAGTGGTTTTTTGGTAGTATCATTATCTGAAGGTTCTTCTTTTTCAGATTCTTCTACTTCGGATTCTTCCAGTTCACTCACATTAGGGACATATTCAGCAAAACCTTCTGAAACAATCCGGGACTCTTCATTCTCAGAGAGTCCCGTTATAATTTCACCCATGCCATACCTTAATCCATTGCGTCGAACATGGCCTTTTATGACTTTAATAGCCAATTAAAACGCCTCCTTTATAACACTGTTGCAACATACCACGCATCAACGTCGTCAGGAGCCGGCAAAGGTCTGGAAGTAATTCTTAACTTTCTTACTTCATTGGCCTTATCAACCCATGACTTCGGTATTCTCGTGCCTTCATAAGTCACAAACTCCTCTCCCTCAATCTGAGTAACAGCACCATATAATCTTTTATTCATTCCTGTAGAACCAAGCAAAACCTTTCCAGGAGGGATCATAGGCTGCTCAACGCCATTATCATCGATATACCACTCATCATAGCTGTAAATTTCCAGTCCAAGCGAGGGAAGTTTACCGATAAATGTTATTGCAGGAGACTGAACTGATGGTTCAATTGTTCCCAATGCAACCCTTTGCAGATCCATTAATTTCTGCACCCCTGGATTTTTTATGAATGCATCAACTACATTGCTGGCCATTACGCAAATATTAGGAGCTTTACCAGTTTTCTGGATTACTGCAAGCCTCCAATTCTTTAGATCCGCAATTGGATCCGAAGTACTGGCACTCCACAGGTCATCACCGGATAATATCTCACTGTTTGTAAAATTGAAATCGGCTTCCTGCTCAAAGCCTTCACCAGACATTACAACTTTACCGGTGAACAAGATTTCCCTGCACATCCATTCTTCTCTTCTGGTTATATAATCATCAAGCTCTATTATAT
>JAAYWX010000293.1 GCA_012516225.1 Clostridiales bacterium | reverse complement strand
ATTCTTCCGGAGTATCGAAACCCGCTGAAGCGAAAGTCGGCAGCAGACAGACGCACATTATGACAGCTGTTAAAAAAGCGATTGTTTTTCGGAGCATTTTCCCAGCACCTCCGGAGGTAAAATGCAGCTTCTGTTTACATAATTTGTTTAAGTATAACATTTATCCCCCCTTTTTTCAATAGTCCCGACGCAATTCCTGCAATTTCCTGTCCTATTGTGCGTCTGCAAAAAACAAAACAGCCGCTGTTTTGTCTGGAAAACAGCGGCTGTTTTTATTGCTTATCAAAGGACGCGAACTCTTATAACATCGTCCAGTTTTTTGATGGTTTCCGGAATGGTATCTCCGATAGGCGTATCTGTATCTATTATAGTATAGGCATATTCGCCGCGAGGAGCATTTATCATATGAGATACATTAATATTTGCCTCGCCTATAAGGTCAAGGATATGATTCAGCATGCGTGGAACATTTTTGTGTATAACGCATATCCGGGAAACCCCCATTCTGTCAAGGCTGACATTTGGCAGATTAACCGAATTTTTAATGTTTCCGTTAAGCAGGTAGTCTACGGTTTCCTGAGCCGCCATGATTGCGCATTTCTCTTCGCTTTCAGGTGTGGAAGCTCCGAGATGGGGCATAGGGATGGTGTTGGGAGCCTTTGCGGTTATAGCATTGGGAAAGTCGGTGACATACCTTGCAACCTTTGTAGAATCTATGGCATCAAGCAGGTCTTCATCACACACAAGCTCCGCCCTTGCAAGGTTGATAATCCGCACCCCGTCTTTCATCTTTGCGAAAGCTTCCTTGTTTACCATGTGGTGTGTTTCTTTCATATAAGGGACATGCAGCGTGATATAGTCGCAATTGCGATAGATAGTATCTATATCAGTTGCATGGATTACTTGGCTTGAAAGCCTCCACGCCGCATCAACGGAAAGGTACGGGTCATAGCCGTAAACCTTCATTCCGAGATCAATCGCCGCATTGGCTATTTTCGCACCGATGGCACCGAGACCTACAACGCCGAGGGTCTTGCCCGAAATTTCCGGTCCGACAAAACTGGACTTGCCCTTTTCAACCATGGCCGGAATTTCGCTTCCTTTATCCGCAATAGTACGAACCCACTCTATACCTCCGACAACGTCTCTTGACGCCATAAGCAGGGCGCAGATTACAAGTTCCTTAACCGCTTCCGCATTTGCTCCCGGAGTATTGAAAACGACTATGCCCTGCTCTGTGCAACGGCTTACGGGTATGTTGTTCGTTCCGGCACCAGCCCTTGCAATGCAGAGGAGGTTGTCGCCGAATTCCATGGAATTCATATCTGCGCTGCGAACCATAATAGCATCCGGTGCAGATGTGTCATTGTCTACATTAATTCCGTTAGCGGTTATTATATCAAGACCGAGGGGAGAAATTTTGTTAAGAGTTTTCAAATTATACACGGTTGTTCACCTCGAACTCTTTCATATATTCTACGAGTTTCTTTACACCTTCAACAGGCATTGCATTGTAAATGGAAGCTCTCATGCCGCCAACTTTGCGATGGCCCTTGACATTCAAAAGTCCTCTTGCGGACGCTCCCTTGCAGAATTCTTCATCTTTGGCCTCGTCGCCTGTGCGGAAAGTAACGTTCATGTCGCTTCTGGAATCCGGTTCGGCGCACGCTTTGAAGAGTTTGCTGTTGTCAAGGAAGTCATAGAGTAT
>JAAYWX010000448.1 GCA_012516225.1 Clostridiales bacterium | reverse complement strand
TAAAAAAGTAATTTTAACCCTCAGCAAGGGGGTTGCGGTCACAATCCTGGATAATTCCAATGCAACATGGGCGAAGGTACAAACTGCGAGCGGAAAACAGGGGTATTGCAGCAAGCAATATCTGAGTTTCTCCGGTTCCGGGGCTGCAAATTCCCCTTCTGTGTCGGGAACGGGTTCCACAGCGGTCACGACGGACCGTGTGAATCTTCGCGCGGGAGCGGGAACCTCGACAAAAATCCTGGCAACGCTCCCTACTGGTACAAGCTTAAAAGTATTGGACACTTCCAATCCCGCATGGGTTAAAGTCCAGACTTCCGATGGGAGGCAGGGTTACTGCAGCAAACAATACATACGCATATCGGCTGCTTCTTCCGGCGGGTCCTCCTCCGGGTCTTCCTCAGGAAGTTCTTCCTCTGCTTCTGCAACGGCGGTTACGACGGACTATCTGAATCTGCGTCAGGGCGCCGGTATGAATTTTAAGGTGCTGGTTACAATCAGCAAAGGAACGACCCTTGTCGTTTTGGATAATTCCAATCCATCTTGGGCCAAGGTACAGACTCCGGATGGGAAACAGGGATATTGCAGCAAGCAGTATTTGACATTTAAAAATAACAGTTCATCCGGAACGCCGTCCAATTCCGGCTCTTCCTCTAATTCAGGCACATCCGGCACGGTTACGGCGAAAACAACTGCAAATCTGAATGTAAGAAGCGGCGCGGGAACCAATTTCGGGATTGTTATGACCCTGCCCAACGGCACATCTGTTACGGTTCTGGATAATTCAAATGCACAGTGGGCCAAAATTAAAACCAGCGATGGAAAAACAGGATATTGCAGTAAGGAATTTCTCCAGATTACAGATACTGGCTTCAATACAAATCCAAACCCGAATCCGAATCCGGACCCGGGTACGGATACCGGCATCGATACGCCCCCGGATGTCGATACCGGCTCAGACAACGGCTCGGATTCCCATACCATCACGGGCGCCAGCGTTACCGCGGACATGCTCCGCTTGCGCCAGGACCCGAGTACGAGCGCGAAAATCCTTACAAACCTGCCGCGCGGAACCAGCTTGAAGGTCCTCGATACTTCGAATTCATCCTGGACCAAGGTACAGACTTCCAGCGGGCTGACCGGTTACGTCAGCTCGGAGTATATTCAGATTCATTATTCGGATGATCCCTCCAATGCTTCGGCGCTTTCCCTGTCGACTACTTCCTCGAACATTCCGGCGGGAAAGACACTCTACATAAAGGCCGATGTTTCACCGAGTGGAACCTATATCAATTGGACAAGCAGCAATAATAATGTAGCGACCGTTTCAAACGGGTATGTATATGCCGTTTCCACCGGGACAGCCGTTATCACGGCGAGTGCGGGCTCTTACAAAGCAACCTGCAATATTACCGTCACCAATGCGGAACCGGTGAGAACCGCCTTTGCTTCGCCGAATATCGCAAGCACGGGAGCGGCAGTCACGCTGACAGCCGTTACCGATACCAGCCGGGATGCCGTTCAGTTTGTCATCCAATGTCCGGATGGCACAAGGCAAACCGTCAATGCGGATTCCTATACGAATGAATCCTGCCAGAATGTAACGACGAAAAAGTGGACCGCTACAACGACCTTCTATTCGCCGGGAACCTATACGTTTACCGCGTATTCCTCCCAGAACGGGAAAATGAGCACAACCGGCTTTACGGCGAACGCATATGTATCCTCTCAGCAGGATTTTTCGACTACCACGAGCGAAGAGCGCCGCGTCAGCGACCAGATGATTGCCCT
>JAAYWX010000292.1 GCA_012516225.1 Clostridiales bacterium | reverse complement strand
CTGTTTTTGTTTCAGACACTGCCTGCATTTGTGTTATCCGCGTTATCCTCGCTCTTGCTCGCGGAATCGGAAGCGCCGCCGAAATTTGGGAAACTGTATCTTTTTTCACTCAGGTAATCCTGAACATAGCGCAGTGCCTCGCCGAATCTCTGGAAGTGTACAATTTCCCTCTCACGCAAAAATCTCAGAGGGTCAATGACATCCGGGTCATCTGTCATTCTTATTAGGTATTCATACGTTGAACGTGCTTTTTGCTCTGCCGCCATATTTTCATAAAGGTCGGTAATCGGATCTCCCTTAGACTGTATACAAGCTGCATTAAACGGTACTCCTGCCGCACTTACAGGGTAAACCGCGGTATCATGGTCAACAAAATAAGGTGCAAATCCACTTTCCTCAATCTCTTTTGTGCTTACCCCCTGTATCAGTTGCCTGACTATGGTGCCTATCATTTCAAGATGTGCAAGCTCTTCCGTTCCGATATCATTTAAAGTCGCTTTGGCCTGTGGCGGGATCATTGAAAAACGCTGGCTCAGATATCTTAATGCAGCGCCCAATTCCCCATCCGGTCCTCCGGACTCCAACAGGCTATTATCTATTTACCCTATGTCTTATTTTCATTTTGAATATATTTGTCTGCTAAAAGAAAGCAGGCAATAAGGCTGCACTGCTGTTGTATTTCCGGAATATGATGAAAAGTCAAAAATCAGAGGATATCTTCCGTACGATTAACTGCGATTGAACAAACAAACGAGCAATACTCTGGAGCAAAATTTATAAAAACTGCCAAAATCACTCTTATAACTTTTATTTTAAAAAATTTAATTCCAACTGCTTCCAACGTCAATACAATCCTGCAAATCTGAAATTTGAGAATCTGACGTTTTGAAAGAATACGCTTTATTTCATAATATTGCGTAAAACATAATATTTCCACTTAGTATAGGGATGGTAACGCATAGGAAGATCAATAAGTCGTCCTTTTCTGTAAACGCCCTTTATATGGCTGAAAGTTTCAAAGCTATGTTTTCCGTGATACATCCCCATGCCGCTGTAACCAACGCCGCCAAATCCAAGGCCTTTGCAAACTATATGGACAATTGTATCATTTATGCAAGCTCCACCTGATGAGAGCTTTTTCATAATCCTTTTTTCAACGGACTTCTTTTGGGTAAACAGATAGAGAGCCAAGGGCTTTTCACGTTTAAGCACAAAATTTTCCGCTTCTTCTAAAGTTTTATATGGAATCACAGGAAGGAGCGGGCCAAAAATCTCCTCGCCCATTACGGATGATTCCTCTGTAACATTTACAAGTACTGTTGGTTCGATCTTTAAGGCTTTTCTGTCTGCCCTGCCGCCGCTGTAAACAGCGGAAGTTTGCATAAGCCCAAGCAGCCTGTCAAAATGCTTTTCGTTGACAATGCGAGGATAATTGTCATTTTCAAGCGCATCTCCCAGCATTTTATTGAACTGCCCTGCAATTTCAGCGCAAAACTGATCTTTCAATTCTTCTGCGACTAAAACATAATCGGGCGCCACACAGGTCTGGCCCGCATTGAGAATTTTCCCAAATGCAATTTTCTTTGCCGCCTTCTTAACGTCGGCATCAGCCGTCACAATGCAGGGACTCTTACCACCGAGTTCGAGCGTAACAGGAGTTAGATTTTTTGCAGCCTTTTCCATAACCCATTTACCGACGGTTATGCTGCCGGTAAAAAATATGTAATCGTAGCGCTGTTCAAGAAGCAGTTTATTTTCCTCACGCCCTCCCTGGACAGTTGCAACATATTCAGGCGGAAAGGCGCGTTCAATTACTTTCGCAATAATTTCAGAAGAAGACGGCGTATAAGCGGACGGCTTGACTATGCAGCAGTTGCCCGCTGCAATTGCGCCTATAAGCGGGCACATGGTAAGCTGAATAGGATAATTCCATGGAGACATGATAAGCACGATACCATAAGGTTCGTACATGTCATACGCAGTTCCGGGAAATACATTTATACCCGCAGCCCTTGTCTTAGGTTTCATCCATTTTTTTAGATTTTTAGCGGTATGGTTAATTTGCTGAAGCGATACGCCGTATTCAGACATATAAGACTCAAAGTGGGACTTATTTAAATCTCTCTTTAGAGCTTCCTTCAGTTCCTTCTCGTAATACGATAGAGATTCCTTCAAAGAATTGAGCGCGCTTATACGAAATTGATATGTTTTAGTTGCCCCGCTCTCAAAAAATTCCCTTTGCTTTTCTATAATTTCATTATAGTCCATACTACTGCCCCCGCATAATGGATACACTTTATGTCTTGTTGTAGCTAAGTTTTCTTTTATTACAACGTTTTATCATATTGCCTTTAACCAGTAGGTTTAAACTTTCTAATGCAAAATGATTTTACATACTAAACTAACTTATAGAGCTTCCTTATTTTGATAATGTTTGCAGAGGATTATCTTTATACTTGTTCTGCATGTAGGCCTATTTAGTTAAAAGGAGATAAGCCTTATGAAGAATTGCCAATACAATACGCGATTTATCATAATAAACACTCTTATTTTGTGGGCTTTTGCCAGCTTTTCACACTTTGCTTATGATTTAAGCGGAAACTCAATTATCGTAGGGTTGTTTAATCCTATTAATGAAAGCGTATGGGAACATTTAAAATTCATGTTTTTCCCCAACCTTTTATGGTGGATAGCAACTTATTATTTGCAAAAGCGAACCTGCGAAATAGATTTACACAAGTGGATTGTTGCTTCCGCTGCGTCACTCGTTATAGCCCCTTTAATGGTTATATTCATGTTCTATTCCTATACCGGAGCTTTAGGAATTGAATCGGTTATAGTTGACATCGCATTAGTTTTTATTTGTTATTTTGCAGCTTTGAAACTTTCACTGCATATTTATGCATACATAAATCCCAGCATCTTAAAGGTCATCATTTCGGTTTTACTCATACTTTTAATTTTTGCGGCATTTATTATCTTTACGCTTAATCCTCCGGATTTCCCGATATTCCATGATCCGAACGCATAGTTATTCATTCTTCCAGATGCAATTCGCTGCCAATAAAATCTTGATTGCTTAACTAAAAGCAAGTCGGTATGTGATTGTAATTAGGTTATTCGCTTTATCCCACAGGCATGACTCAATAATCTCATTAGCTGCACTATGCTTTTCGATTACCGTTGCGTCTGGCGATTGCAGTGTTTTCAGCGCAACGGCTATAGCCTCTTTAATCTTGATAGTTGCGTCTCCGCAGGAAACGGCGGATTCAAGTTCTGCTATTCTTGCTTTGATTTGTTCAGCTTCTGCAGACAACTCGGCTTTATGCTTTTTATATTCCTCTGCTGTTTCAATCTCGGCGAGAAAAGCTTCGCGCAAGCGGATTATTTTGCGCTCAACGCTCGCAAGTGATGCTTGAAGGCGTGGTATGTCTTCTTCATTTTCTTTTTTATGTATTATTGTGTACGTCAGCTGACTGGCAGAAGAATAATCTTCTTTAAGCTTCTCAATAATCGCTTCTTTTATCATGTCCGCTTTTATATGCTGAGAATATCGGCACCGTCCTTTTGCATAAGCCCCGCATTTGTAGTAATGCGGATTTTCAAATACAAGCGTACTGTTGCAGGCTGCACATCTGACAATCCCGCTTGGCCAGTCTTTCATTTCCGTTATGGGACGGCCTTTATATTTCCACATGGATTTCAGCATGGCGACCTGTGTTTGCGCCTGCTCCCATGTTGTCAAATCGATAATTGGCTGATGCTTAGCATCAGTCAAAATTATATTTTCATCTTCAAAGTTGCGTTTTGTCTTATGTTCAGGGTTCCATCTCAATCTCCCGATATAAACGGGGTTTCTTATAATATATTCAACTGTTCGGTTCTCAAATTTGTTTCCCCTGTGTGTGCGGACACCCATTTCATTCAACCAGCGTGCAATAGAATAAAAACCTTCGCCCTCAATAAAACGTTGAAATATTTTGCACACGATCTCCGCTTCTCTCGGTTCCGGAACAAGTTTCCCATTTTCAAACGTATAACCGAAAGAAGCTATTGTCTGTATCTCTCCGCGTCGGGCCTTCTCGGTCATTCCGCGCTTTACTTCACTGGAAAGCCGAATGGAATAATATTCATCCATCCATTCGATAATACGCTCAATAAGGCTTCCGAAAGGCCCCTCAACTATAGGCTCAGTAATGCTGACAACATCAACTTTATCTCGTTTCAGCATATTTTTATACACAATGCTTTCTTCTT
>JAAYWX010000291.1 GCA_012516225.1 Clostridiales bacterium | reverse complement strand
TTTATATGCTTTATTTCAACCTGAACCGCGAGTTTATGAAAGATGCAGCTTTCCGCCGCGCTGTCTGCATGGCGGTTGACAAGGAGTCATATTCTTCAAAGCTTCTAAACGGCGCAGGTACCCCGCCAAAGTCGGCATTTCCATCCATGCTTAGCTATGGTGACAGCAGCCTTATGACCGATGTTCCTGACTATGATCCGGAAGGTGCAAAAGCTGTGCTTTCCGAAAACGGTTATAAGGATTCGAACGGAGACGGGTTTATAGACAAAGACGGTAAAAAAGTATCACTAAAAATAATTACTTACGGGCGCACAGGGCTTCCCCAGTCTGCTCAGGCGCTTCAGTCCGCATTGACGGAGCTTGGCATAGACACAAGCTATGAACAGGTGGACAGCGTTGAAAATTACCTGAAGGCAGACGATTATGATATATGCGCGTATGCATACGTTACAACGCCTACGGGAGATCCGCTTGCATACTTAAACTATACGATGGGGACGGGCAAGGGCGCAAATTACGGACATTTCAGCAATGCCGAAGTGGACAAGCTTTTAAGTGAGCTGGCAACAGAATTTGATACCGATAAGCGTTCGGAATATGCTGTCAAGATCCAGCAGATTGCACTTAAAGACAGTTCATACTGCTATATGTTCCACCTCAATATGTTTATGGTGACAAAGAGCAGCGTCACTGGGATAAAGCAAAGCCCGGTAGACTATTATCAGATAACGGCGGAAACGGCAAAAGCCTAAGCCCGCCGCCGGACAAACGGAGGGAAACTCATGAACGAAACAGCACTTTTGGATATCAGAAATCTGTCCGCCTGCTATTGCGGCCGCGGAGAGATACTGCATGATGTTTCCCTCCTTATGGGACAAGGCGAAATAGTATGCATAATCGGGGAAAGCGGATGCGGGAAATCAACGTTGCTTAGAGCAATTCTGAGAATGCCGGGGCGTGTCCAGATAAGCTCGGGGGAGATAATTTACCGCGGGAAAAATCTATGTGACATTCCGGATGGCGAACTCCGCAGATTGAGGGGAGCCGTAATCGGAATGGTTTTTCAGGAGCCGGTAGTCTCGCTTGATCCTATAAGGAAAATAGGCGGACAATTTTTCGATACTATGAGAGCGCATAAGAAAATAAGCAGAAAAGAAGCCGAAAAGACTGCTAAAGAGCTTTTTATGAAAATGGAGCTTACCTATTCGGAGCGTGTACTTAAAAGCTGCCCCGTTCAGCTTTCCGGAGGAATGAACCAGCGTGTTGCTATAGCGCTTGCGATGGCGCTTGAGCCGGATATACTTCTTGCGGACGAACCGACAAGCGCACTTGATGTGACAGTACAGGCACAGATTGCAGAGGAACTTATGAAACTTAGGGACGAATTCGGAACCGGAATACTGCTTGTTACGCACAATATGGGCGTTGTTGCGAAAATGGCGGACAAAGTTGCCGTTATGTACGGAGGCCGCATAGTTGAATTCGGCTGCAGGGAAAGAGTGCTGAACTCGCCGGCACATCCATATACAAGAGCATTGATAAACGCAATACCCAAGCTTGACGGAACGCCACCAAAGAGCATTCCGGGCAGTGTGCAGGAGCGCTTTCCCGCTGAAGGCTGTGCTTTCGAACCTCGTTGCCCGTATGCGGAAGAAAACTGCTCGTCACTCATACTAAAGAAATTTCCGGTGAGGCAGGAGCATTGGACGCTCTGCCCAAAGGCATTGGAAAGGGTGATGAATACATGAGTATCCCGGTATTGAATGTTTCGGAAGTTTCAAAATCATATTTTACAGCGGGAAAGAAAATTGACGCCGTACGAAGCGTGTCAATGACAGTGGAGGAAGGCGAGTGCGTTGGGCTTGTTGGGGAGTCCGGCTGTGGAAAATCGACGCTTGCCCGTCTTATAACAAGGCTGGAAAGACCCGACAGCGGGAAAATTATGCTGTGCGGAGAAGATATTGTCGGACTTTCGGGAAGCGGTTTACGC
>JAAYWX010000290.1 GCA_012516225.1 Clostridiales bacterium | reverse complement strand
AGGTTTGTGGCAAGACATCGTGAAGTCCTGCCACAGGAAGAGGAAGAAATTATAGTGGAAGGCGCCCTCCATTCAAGCTGCACCGTTGAAAAAGCTGACATCCGAAAATTTTATGATGTTGCCGTTATAGACGAAGTACAGATGCTGTCAGATTCACAGCGCGGAGATGCATGGACAAGGGCTGTTCTTGGGATGTGCAGCCCTGAAATCCATCTATGCGGTGCGCTTAACGCCAAAGATCAGCTATTGCGCATGATTGACGACTGCGGGGATGATGTTGAAATTAAAGAATATTTTAGAACCATCCCTCTGCAAACCCAGAAAAGCAAATTTAAAATTTCCGATATACATCATGGCGATGCTCTCGTTGCTTTCTCAAAAAGGAAAGTACTTTCCATTTCAAGGTATTTATCGGAGCGAGGCATAAAAAATAGCGTAATTTACGGAGATTTGCCACCGGAGGTAAGAAGGCTCCAGTATGACTCATTCATCAGCGGGGAAAGCGGAATATTGGTATCCACAGACGCAATCGGAATGGGCGTCAACCTGCCTATAAGAAGAATAGTATTTACGGAAATAAAAAAATTTGACGGGGAGGAATTCCGCCTTCTGTCCTCTCAGGAAATAAAGCAGATAGCTGGTCGTGCAGGGCGCATAGGCATATATGATGTTGGATATGTTGCATGTATTGAAGACGATATTTCGTTTATAGAAAAACAGCTTAATATGCCGGACGAAAATATAGAGAGCGCTGCAGTCGGTCCAAGCGAAGCCATACTGAATATAGGCTGGCTGCCTCTTAAAGAAAAAATAGCCCTTTGGAGCACAAAAGAAGAAAAACTTAAATATTACCGCAAAAAAGATGTGCGTGATTATATTCTCATACTTGACAGGCTTAAGCCCTATAAGCTGCCAGAGTCAACAGAATGGAAACTTATGCTGCTCCCCTTTGACGTAAGCAGCGATGAACTTATGAACCAGTTTATAGGCTATGTCGAGGAATGTTTCATTCAAAAGTCAAACGAGCTTACTAAACCCGTTTTGAAGGCGCATTCACTTTCTCTTTACGAAGAATTCTACCAAAAAATAAATCTCTATTATTCTTTTTCAAAGGCAATGGACCTTAGCTTTGATGAAAAATGGGTATATGATACCAGAAAACAAGTATGTGAAGAGATAAATATGCTATTATAATAAACGCCGCAGAACACGTTTTATTACAAGTCTGCAAAAAATGCCCGCAACCGGAAAACCGATTGCGGGCATTTTAAAGCGTTTTTCAGCAGAAGTTATTTCCCGAGAAAACTTTTCGTCAGGCCGAAAAGATTTGAAAGATAGTTGTTGCCAAGCTTAACTACTGTCTGGAGATATTCAGCGGGAGCATTGGGATTGTTTTTGGCGTTGTCGGGATAGGATTCGGTAACGTCCTCATAGGCGTCTCCCGTCCGCTCCACCAAATCTTCAATACTCCGCGCGTACTGCTCGGCGGCTTTTTCATATGAATTTCCGCAACGCAGCCCCATAGCCATCGGTGTAGCAGAACATGTGCTTACAACAGAAAGAGCAAGTGCTGATACAAGTACCATTTTTTTGACTTTGTTCATAACTGATTCTCCTTTAAAAATTTTTACAGCAATGGCAATTGCCTTACACTTTTATAACGCAGTAAGGACTCGTTTTATTGCACTCTCCTAATAAATTTTTAGAAAATTTTCTGAGGCATCTGTTTCCCGCTTTATCATTTATCTTCCATAAATAGATTCAATTTATTATGGAAAATAAAAATGCCACGCGGCATTTGCCGCATGGCAGGGAGACAGTCATGAAATGTCAATTGGTATGGCAGTAAATTAAATTGTTGTTTATGAACCAGTTACTTTTTCTTTTGCTTTTGTAAATATATCAATTACATTGTTTATTATTTGTTCGGCAGATATTCCGGATGAACCAGCTCCACTTCCGCTCGGTACTGGCGAGGGTACTGCCGGCGTCACGGAAACATTTCCGTTTATCTGCCCACTTATCTGCCCGCCAATGTTGTTTTGCCCTGCGGAAGCATTCCCGCTTATCTGACCGCCCGTACCGAACTGCCCGGCATTTCCGGACGCAGAACCGCTTGCGCTGGCCTGCCCGCCTATGCTTATCCCCGATCCGGCAGGGTTTGCTGCCCAGTTTAGGACAAGTCCCGTCTTTGCGTCTACTTTAAATGTATACTCTGTACTTTCGGATTTCAGTGAAACATCGTATACAAGCTTGCCTTCGCTCACTCCTACCGAAACGCCGATCTCTGCCTTCCCGTCTGATGCCATATTGGCCTGCGACAATGCGCTGTTAACAGCCGCTTCGGAAGTCACGTAACCGTTGGCACTAATTTTTCCGGATATCGCAACGCCGCTGGTCTGCCCTCCATTTGCCTGTTTTTCCGTAAGAAGTCCCAGTTCGCTTATGCTCAATTTAGCCAGTTCTTCAAAGGTAAGCTGCGGATCTCCGGCAATGATTTTCTCAATCAGTTCTGCCTTTCCTTCCGAAATACCATACTTTATGGCAAATTCTGCTGTTTTATCATCAGCCGTGGAGCTTTGTACAATAACCGCTCCTTCAATTCTATTTGCGTTAAGGGTACTGTTTATATCGGCCATAAGCCGGGATTTCATCTCCGCACTCTTTTTTTCGTCGGGATTGTTAACAGTCAACAGCACTGTGGTATTTTTCTCTCCAAGATATCCCGCTCCAACCATAACATTTACAATATCACCGACAGCCCTATCAATTTTTTCCCCTTTGGGATTTTTTCCATTACGGTCCATTTTTGCAAGAACGGCTTCACCATCCTTGTTCAGCCCTGCCGCAGCAATTACCTTTTCTCTTCTGTTAACTTTAAGCTCGCTGCTTGGATTTACGTCAAGCAAAACAACAGATTCAACCGCATATGCCGCCTGATACTGGGACATCCCCGCATATCCGCAGAAAAGCAGAGCAATAACAGCAGCCGCAACTCGGAGAGTTTTCAGCTTTCCGCTGCCTTTCGCTTTGTTTGTATTTTCAATAACGGTAAGTTTTTTCTTGTCGTGCTCCTCGCATACGGAAAGTATGGAATCTATAACATCCGGTACTTCATTCGAAATAGCATTTGCAAGTTTTCTTTCTATGTCTGCTGTTTTCAATTCAATTCCCCTCCTTTAAGGTATTCTGCAGTTTTTTTCTTGCTCTGCTGTACTTGGAAAGTACGGTCGGGAGAGGTAAGTCTAAAAGTCTCGCAATTTCAATATGCTTCAAACCTGAAACTGCATGCAGTATTATAATCTGCCTTTCCTCGTCTGAGAGCATACGCATGGCCGAGTTGAGAACCATTCTGTCTTCAGTGCTGGCTGCGGGACCTTCAGCTTGAAACGCCAGCCAGCTTTCTTCGGGAATATCAGTTGTTTTGCTTCTTTCACGCAGTATGCTGAAAGAAAGATTTTTTGCTATCGTAAGAACCCACGCCATCGGTTTGCCAAGAGGATTATAAGTATCTGCTGTGGACCAGATTCTAACGTAGGTTTCCTGCAAAACATCCTCCGCATCGCTCGCATTCTTGAGAATAGACAGGGCAAATCCATAAACCGCGGTTTTCGTTTCCTCATAAAGAGTGCTCACCGCCGCTTTGTTGCCCTCTGCGATTTCTGCAATAAGTGTTTCCAGCGGGTCATGCGCAAAAGATATATTCTGCTCGGCCGATTTCGTTCCAAACAATTGCTTCCTTCGCCTCCTATCACTATATTAACGTACGGCGCGGGTGTTTTATTGCGCTAAAAAGTAAAAATTTATTGCGCTTGGAAATGTATGCCCATAGTCAAATTAAAACATTGTTTGGAATATTTTAGCATTTTACTAATTTAAAGTCAAATAGAAGTCCGCAGTGTTTTTCCCAGTTTTCTCAGAAATATCGAAAACTTTATCCATATTTTAATAGTATCGCAATTGGTACATGGAGTGCTCCCAGTACAAATAAGATATTGTCTAAAATACAAAAAGCGCCCCGGTTAATGCATTCCCGGAACGCTTTTCAGTTTTTTAATTTAGCCTATAAATTCCTGAGTCCAATAGTTTCCGTCGGCAACATAGCCTACGCCAATTTTCGTATATGACGCGTTTAGAATATTTGCCCTGTGTCCGGGTGAATTCATCCATGCGTTCATAACCGCTTCAGGTGTCGTATATCCCATTGCGATGTTTTCCCCCGCCGTTCTGTAGCTTATGCCGAACGACTTAAGCATATCAAACGGTGAACCATAAGTCGGGCTGTTATGCGAAAAATACTTTTTATCGTGCATATCCTGTGACTTGGCTCTTGCAGCATTGGAAAGGGCGGTGCTGAGAGTCAGCGGTGCAAGCCCGTTTGCCGCTCTCTGCTGATTTACAAGCTCGACAACTCTCTTTTCAAAATACAGGCTATCTGCTTTTGTGCTTCCGGCAGGATCAGGACTTGAAGATGGTGCGGCATTACCGCTTTTTCCTTCTGTCGGCTTAGGCGTTGCCTGCGTTCCGACTCCAGTTTTGTTGCTGCCCGTTTTATACCTTGCCAAAATACTGTTCAGCAAATCTGTAAGATTGCTTTTCCGGAAAATTGCCGATGAATCATCGGTTTTGATGTACTTTTCCGCCGCGTTCACTGTAGAGGTGCTTGTCTTGCTGTAAGCATTATAAGCACCTGTGCCGCTTTTCTGCAATGGCGCCGTTTGGGTTTCGGTGCTGCCCGCCTTGTACGGCTCATTTAGGCATATGTTCTGATTTGCTGAGTTTTCAGTTCCGCAGGTACCTGAAACTTCCGCAGAATCCGCAGGGCAGTTCGCCGTATTTTTATTTGTCTGTGCCGGACATCTCGAACCTATTTGGCTTATAATCGAATCCAAATCAATCCCGCCAAGACACCCTGTTTCTGTGCCGTTTACGGAAACGGGACATGAACCTGAACCAATGTCACTCAAGTTCGTTTCCCATACGACATATGAGGCTGAAGCATTTACTGCCATACTTGCGGCTACAATAACCGCTGCAGCAATTAATATTAGTTTCTTCTGAAAAGCCTTCATTTTGTCACCTCCTGTAACTATTGTAACAGCTTTGTTACTTTTATCAACCTGTAAGTGTTGGCAGTCTTTCCGTTTCCATTGCCATTCGGAAAAATTTTATAAGCACCGCAACTGCAATCCAAACCAGAGAGGGAAATCTTTATTGATTCTAATAAAGGCCGATATTTAGCAGAATACTAACTGCGTATAAAACTTCATGCAAAAACAGCAAAAAGGATGGTTGACATGGAAAAGAACAAAAAAAGAAGATCAGATATCTATTATCGTTTTCATGACATATGTTCTGTAGAGTCCGCAAGCGAATTTACGGGACTTACTCCTTCGCCTCCTCTATCATATGGAGATGATGAGTCATATTCCGAGATGTCCGGCGCGGTGATGCCAAACTATTCCGATACCGGACAATCGGATGCTGCAGAAAAACAGCAACAAGCATAAAACCTAAACTTTCTTTTTATCATCCTTAAAAATGCCAAGGAGCAAGTGTTTCGGCAGTCTAAACTTGCCGTATACACTTGCTCTTTTGGCATTTCGCTTTTTCAATAGGTACTGTAAAAAATCAGACATTTTTCGATTATTTTTTACAATTTTAGTTGAGTTTTTGGCAAACTATAGTATAGTATAAATATACCAAATGTAGTTTTTTACATACCGGCTATTTGTAAAAAATGTCAAAAATGTTGAAATTAAAATTTCACATTATTCTGCGTTTGCGGTAAATAAGGGCTGAAAAAAAATTTTATATATTTTCAGCCGCTCAAATAAAGAACTCGGAGGTATAGAAAAAATGAAAACCATTAAAGGAAAAATCACTTGTCTTGTCATCATCGTAGTCGTTGCCGCTGTTTTGCTTATCGGCAGCGTTTCAATTTATTCGAATTATGATGCTACCAACAAAATGCTGAAACAGACGATGACGGAAACGGCAAAACTTGCGGCGGAAAGAGCCGGACAGGAATTAGATAAATATGAAACAATTGCGATGGAAGTCGGAAGTATTGCACGCCTTGCCAATGCTGAAACATCCATCAAAGACAAAAAATCCATAATTGACCAGCGTGTAAAAACTCACTGATTTGTCAGCGGAGACATTGTTGATAAAAACGGAAGAAGCATT
>JAAYWX010000289.1 GCA_012516225.1 Clostridiales bacterium | reverse complement strand
TTCGGTGGTTCGAATCCACCCTCCTCCACCAGTTCGGTAGAATGCTTAGGAATGCTGGAAAACGGCGTTTCTAAGCATTTTTATTTTCCTCATTTTGGTGTTTCTTTTCTGTGCCTTTTCCGTATTTTTTAATGTCAGCTTTTTCCCGCATAAGGCATATTCCCCGGAATTCCTCATCCGGAAGGCAAATTGTGTCCGCTTCCGCTGCGCAAAAAATCATCTCATACTCTTGAAAACAGGGACGAATATTTTGAACATTTAATTCTCCTTTACGCATGACTTCTTTGATTTTCGGGTGTTCGGGACAATTTCTGTACATTTCAATAAAAAACCCTTTGCAAAAATTATGAATTTTCTATCGTATATATCTTGCAAAATTTTCTTCCGGCGTATATCATAAATTACGTTATGCACAATTTGTTTTCTTGCGGTATTTGCGGGAAAAATTGAAAAGGAGAAGTGTTATGCTTACAAACGAGTATCTTAAAAAAGTTTACGAATCCGTACAAAAGCGCAATCCCGGAGAGCCGGAATTTCATCAAGCTGTACTTGAGGTCCTGATAAGCCTTGAACCGCTTTTGGCAACTCATCCAGAATATGAAAAAAGCGGTGTAATTGAAGCTTTTGTCGAACCAGAGCGTTTTATATCTTTCCGTGTTCCTTGGTATGATGATAACGGCAAGCTCCAGATAAACCGCGGTTATCGCGTCCAGTTCAATTCCGCAATAGGTCCTTACAAAGGCGGCCTGCGTTTTCACCCGTCTGTCTGCCCTTCGGTAATAAAGTTCTTGGGGTTTGAGCAAATTCTCAAAAACAGTCTTACCACTCTTCCCCTCGGCGGCGGCAAAGGCGGAGCAGACTTTGATCCAAAAGGCAAATCTGATGCTGAAGTAATGCGTTTCTGCCAGAGTTTTATGACCGAACTTTACAGGCACATAGGACAGTTTACGGACGTACCCGCCGGTGACATCGGCGTAGGTGCCCGCGAAATAGGGTATATGTTTGGCCAGTACAAAAGGATTACAGACCGTTTTGAAGCCGGTGTCCTTACGGGTAAAAGCCTCAGTTACGGCGGAAGCCTTGTCCGTCCTGAAGCCACTGGGTACGGTCTGTGCTACTTCACTCAGGAAATGCTCTCCTGCATGAAAAACGAAAGCTTTAACGGTAAAACCGTTGTAATTTCCGGTTCCGGAAATGTTGCCATATTTGCCTGTGAAAAAGCACAGAGCTTCGGTGCCAATGTTGTCGCGCTGTGCGACTCAAACGGCTATATCTATGACCCGCAGGGAATAAAGCTGGATATAGTAAAAGACATCAAGCTCAACCGCCGTGCGCGCATAAGCGAGTATGTAAAAGAGGTTCCCACGGCCGAATATCATGAAGGCTGCAGCGGAATTTGGACAATCAAGTGTGATATTGCCCTGCCTTGCGCCACTCAGAATGAAATTGACGAAGAGTCCGCAAAAACACTGGTTAAAAACGGCGTAATCTGCGTTGCGGAAGGTGCAAACATGCCCTGCACTCTTGAAGCTACGAACGTATTCCTTAACGCCGGTGTCCTCTTTGGTCCTGCCAAAGCCGCCAATGCCGGCGGTGTGGCGACAAGCGGCTTAGAGATGTGCCAGAACAGCCAGCGTCTGTCATGGACTTTTGAAGAGGTTGACAGCAGGCTGCAGACAATTATGAAAAACATCTTCCACAACGCCTATGACGCCTCTGTCACCTGCGGCATGGAAGGCAACCTTGTAGTAGGCGCAAATGTTGCGGGATTCATAAAAGTCGCCGATGCCATGATGAGCCACGGTATGTAATGCTTAATATTGCCGCCCTTTTCATAGGCCGGGGAGATAAAACTCCCCGGCATTTTATTTTTCGGCTTTGTTTTCAATTATAACAAGCCTTGTTTCATGCCGATTCAAAACGTCCTCATGTTCTTCCATCTTTCCCCAAAGTTTTCCGTGGGCCTCGCTGTTTTTTGCCGAAAGTCCTGAAATATTTTTTTCAAGTACATTTACAACCGCCGTAAGTCTGGTAATTGTCCCGTTCAGGCTCATAAGCGGACGGACAACCGACATACAAAGCCCGACGAGCGTAGCAATTACAGTAACGACTGTCCATTCGCTCATAGCCATTTCTCCTGTCAGTCCGTTCTATTTATTATTCATATATTTCAAATTCGCGCCAGCTTTTGGCGTTTCTTTCTACTGCAGCCCAGTTGTTAAGCTTGTCCATAATAATCTGCCATGCGGAATAAATAAACTCATATTTCACATTTAGATGGCAAGGCAAAATTTCTTCAATTCTCGCCTTCAGTTTTTCAAAACCGTCCGGAATTCCTTTGCTATTCGGAAATTTAACGACAACGGACATTTTCTCGCTGCCCTCCTCAACCGTAGCGGTTATGCCACATCCGCTCAAAGTATCCTGCAGCACGGAAAGGGTAAAACATCCTCCTCGTATGCGCAGCAGCGCCATAACTGCTCTGCGCTCGTCCTCCGCAGTAATATAGGCAGGACGGTACGGCAGTATTTCCTCATATTTCTTAAGTCCATAGCTTTGGGCAGTTGCAAGGACAGCTTCTCTCCATACTTCCTCAAGCGCATAAAAAACTTTGTCAAGCTCTTCTCCGATTACTTCAAGTTCTTCAGCACCCACTCCGGTTTCAAGGTCGTATATTCCAAGAGGTGCAAGCATTTGCTTAATGTAATCCGTGTATCCCAAGGGCTCATCTCCTTGTTACTTTTATTTCCCCCAAAACCGGCAGTTGGTCATACAAAACCTGAACATCTGAACTGGGCTGTGAAATTACATAGTTTGAAACCCCTTCCACTCCGAAAATCAAGTATCCCAGTTTTGCCAGCAGAATATTCTGTCCCAGAAGTCTGCCGTCAAAATACTTTGCTATTGCATTTCTGACATTTTCGGCAACAGTATTAAATTCGTAACCGTCATTCACATCTATGGCGACCGATACCGGAACGGAAACTGTCTGCGGGGCTAAAACGGCAACATCAACACAAATTTCTCTCTTCTCCTGAAATTTTTCCCTCACTTTGTTTATAAGGTTCTCATCGGGAACTCCTGCCGGAGATGAAATAACAACATCAACCGTACCCAGCCCTCTTGAGCGCGGCACAACGCTTGCGGCGGCAACTCCGTCTGTATTCATTGCCTCCGATTCATAGTAAGCCTTATTTGATCCGTTTGGAAGGCTTTCGTAGCTTTTCAAAATACGCACCCTAAGCGAATCATCGTTTTCAGCATCTGTACCTCCTGAAAACGCCGTAGGGTTATAGCATCTGGCAATACCCACCGGTGCAACGGACATATATGTTATACTGCGCGCAGGGACATTGCCGGAAGTTCCCGGAATTTTTGCTTCGGCAGGTACCATGCAGCAGATCTCACCTGTCGAAATAACAGCCGGAGATGTTGTTATAAATTCCAAACCTGCCGCGTTTAAGCAGACCATCCCTGAATTAATTATGATGTCGTCGTTTCTTGCGCTATCTATTTCAAACCTTATATATCCCGTTGCCGGAGTGCTTGAAGCTCGTTTTAGTCCTCGTGCTGTCGCATGAAAATCAAGACATTCTCCCGAAGCCGTCTGTGGAAAGCATTTGTTTCTCGTCCACTCCACTTGTGC
>JAAYWX010000029.1 GCA_012516225.1 Clostridiales bacterium | reverse complement strand
ACGCTCCGCTGCCCAAAACGGTTAAACCATCTGCCGCAGCACCAAGTGCAGGGATTGACGATTTGATCGGCAATCTGGATGAACCGTTCTCGACCGCGCTCCTGCGGTTGATTGACACCAAGGGCAAGACGGACGTGGAGGTTTACAAACGCGCTAACATTGACCGTAAATTGTTCTCGAAAATCAGAACAGGTAAAGGATATATGCCGAGCAAGCGCACTGTCATTGCTCTTGCCGTTGCTTTGGAACTTTCTCTCGATGAAACGGACGACCTTTTAGAGCGGGCTGGATACGCACTGTCCCACAGTCAAAAGTTCGATGTTATCGTCGAGTATTTTATAATTAATGGGAAATACGACATTTTTGAAATTAACGAGGTGCTGTTCAAGTACGATCAGCCATTGCTGGGAGGGTAAGAATGTATATTTGCAATGACCCCGTTTGTGACCCAGTTTACGATTTTTGTTGGTTTTGCAAACATGACGAATAAGGCACCCCTGAATATTGTATTAAGGGCAAATATGAGGATTTTTGTGATGGTATAGGATATTGCGACGAATTTAAGTGTAGGCTACATGAAAAACGACCATAATGTCGCTCCTTAAGCGACCTTACTCCCTGCGGGAAGTGTTATCCTTAAGTCAAAATAAAACTTAAGGAGGACATGGCAATGAAAAAAGGCTTAACTGAACTGGTATTTATTCTGGATAAGAGCGGCTCGATGAGCGGATTGGAAACCGATACGATTGGCGGCTACAACTCGATGCTTGAAAAGCAGAAGGCGCTTGAGGGTGAGTGCTATATTACAACGGTGCTGTTTGATAATAACTATGAACTGCTTCATGATCGCATTGACATAAAAGCTGTCAGCCCGATTACTGAAAAGGAGTATCAGGTTGGCGGATCGACAGCGCTCCTTGACGCAATCGGAAGGACAATAAGCAAAATTGGTAACGCTCAAAAACATACAGCCGAGGATTACCGTGCTGAAAAGGTGCTGTTCGTTATCATCACAGACGGAGAAGAAAACTCCAGCCGCGAGTATTCGGCAGAGAAAATCAAGGCGCAAATCGAGCGGCAAAAGACAAAATACGGTTGGGAGTTTATCTTCCTTGGCGCAAATATTGACGCTGTGCAAACAGCTTCCCGCTTCGGCATCGCACCTGACCGTGCTCAAAATTATCACGCTGCCAGTGAGGGCGTAGAGCTCAACTTCCGCGTGATGAGCGAAGCGGTTGCCACGTTCCGAGAATGTGCCGCCATGCCGAAGGTTTGGAATGACGAGATTCAGAAGGATTTTAAACGCAGAGGGGGGCGAAAATAATGCTTGGTGCTATAATCGGCGACATTGTAGGCTCCGTCTACGAATGGCATAATATCAAAACGAAAGATTTTCCACTGTTTCGAGATGACTGCTTTTTTACGGACGATACCGTGATGACCGCCGCCACTGCTGAGGCTCTGATGAACGGCGGTGAAAAGGATGATTTCATCAACGCCTATAAGAAATGGGGTCGGAAATATCCCAATGCTGGTTATGGGGAAAGATTTAGCAGTTGGTTAAACTCGGATGAACGTGAGCCGTATAACAGTTGGGGCAACGGATCGGCAATGCGTGTGTCGCCCTGTGCATGGCTCATGAACTGTGGATTTTACGGTAGAACCGGTTGCTGGCCATCAAACGGCTGGGCTATGGTAACTCGCTCTGCAGAGGTAACACACAATCATCCCGAAGGAATAAAAGGTGCACAAGCGACGGCAGCGACAATATTCTTGTGTCGGTTCTATGCTGAAGGTCACGCTTTTGACTTCAGTAAACCGTGGTCGATTGATGAATTGAAAGCCGAAATAAAAAAGCTGATTGAATCAAATTTCGGATATGACCTATCCAAAACGCTGGACGAGATTCGCCCAACCTACTGCTTTAACGAAAGTTGTCAGGATACTGTTCCACAGGCTATCACAGCGTTTCTTGAGAGCACCGATTTTGAGGATGCAATCCGAAACGCCATCTCGTTGGGCGGTGACAGCGATACGCTTGCTGCCATAACTGGTAGCATCGCCGAAGCAGCTTTTGGTATTCCGGAATGGATAAAGGATAAGGCATGGACATGCCTCGATGAGCCGCTCCGCGATGTCTGCCGCCTCTGGCACAAGTTTACGCATGAAACCTGAATACGCGCATGTAATTTATCCGGTAATAAACACTGTATCAAAATTATCAATCATATGGAGGCGGCAGAGCCCTAATCTTACCATTGACTTGTTCCTAAGAACGCATTGAACTTTTAATATACTGTGGACATAGTCCCTCGTACGGATAATACCTATAAAAACCATGCTCGACCTGTTCCCTTGCACGAAAAATTACCAAAACACATCCCCGACATCAATCTGATAACTCCGTGCCATGCTGAGTGCGTGGTATTGATGTCAAGGGTAAAAAAATAATATTATTCAAAACACTGATAAATAAAGGGTTTTCAAGGTTGGAAGATTTTCTGCCTTATTTATGGCAGTGCCTTTTAACCTTGGAAACCCTTATTTTTGTTTATGAGGAAATAGGTCAACTGTAAAAAATGTGTGTAGGGTTGAGTTGACAGATTAGATAACGTGCTTTTTCCATAGGGGTTGAGTTGACAGGATAGATGTAAGATTAGATGTGTATCCATTGATTCAAACAAATCATCACTCAAAGAGTGATAATGAAAAAATTTTGAAATCAGGCAATTTTGATGTTTTATAGAGAAAAAAGTAAATTGCATAGGCTGTTTGCAAATCATTGAAGGATATTACAGTTTATTATCGTATATGCATTATATAAGGAAAGGAATGCTGGAAATACTGGTTATGACCCATTAACTAAGCTGCTTGAATGTGGAAATCAAGAAAGTTTATAATACCGTGGATCAACTAACATACTCAATTTACTATATGTGGTTTACTATTTAAGCCTATCAGATCGAGATTAGTTTTATTCAATAGGGAATCAAACAGTTATTCTTAAATGTTATTTTGTGGATACAAACTACAAATTTTTTATGATAAAATTAATAATATGTATTTTATAGATTTGCACCTTGAATCCAGGTGCATTTTCTGTTGGACAGAGAGGGTAAGAATATGAAGATAAAAGCATATTGCAGGAAACCTGCTAGTTCATCAACTGCTCATAGGTTTCCAGAGGGAGGTTGCCCACAACTACTATACGATTTGTTAGAAGAGTTAAAAGGGGCAACTGATGTGCCCCCCAGTTGCCATACCAGATTTTTGTAGAGGAAAGCCACTGGTTTCGCAGTAGTAATAGTAACATCAGAGGCGTTGAAATGTACGGAAACGCGAAGCGTTTTCCATATTTCAATGCCTTTTTTCTATACTGCCAATAAATAGGCTTCTGGCGCCGGCGGTTGATAACCCAAAGCACTGTGAGGCCGAATCGTGTTGTACTCCCTCACCCCTCGGGCAATGAGCACCTTGGCTTCGTGCAGCGTATCAAAAATTTCCCTACCCAGCAGTTCGTTTGCCATCGTCCCGTTAAAAGATTCCACAAATCCGTTATCCCAAGGACTGCCCGGGGCAATGTACATCGGGGCAACATCCATTTCCGACAGCCATTCTCTCAGATGATTTGCGATGAATTCGCCGCCGTTGTCGCTGCGCAGATATTCCGGCGTTCCCTTCCGCAGCATAACTTCCCGCAAAACATTTTTTACGTCTTCAGAGCGAATTCGGAATGCCGCATGACTGGCCAAGCACTCCCGTGTGTATT
>JAAYWX010000288.1 GCA_012516225.1 Clostridiales bacterium | reverse complement strand
GTGATATAGAATATCATCTGTATGCATAACAAACTAACGGGGGAGCGCAATGGACATTACTGCAAATAAGCATATAGCCGATTGGGTCGGGGAAGTGGCTGAAAGAGCAAAGCCCGACAAAATCGTGTGGATAGACGGGAGCAGGGAACAGATAGAAGAACTCCGCGAACAGGCCGTACTGGGCGGAAGCATGATAAGGCTTAACAAGGAAAAATATCCGAACTGTCTGCTCCACCGTACAGATCCGGATGATGTTGCCAGAGTGGAGGATCGCACATTTATATGCTGTAAAAACAAAGAGGATGCAGGGCCTACCAATAACTGGATGAGCCCTGACGAAATGTACGCTAAACTTTACGGGATACTGGAAGGTTCAATGCGTGGGCGCACCATGTATGTTATCCCTTATTCTATGGGAGTAATAGGTTCCCCGTTTGCAAAGTACGGGATAGAAGTTACAGATTCAGTTTATGTTGTTCTGAATATGGCCATAATGACACGTGTCGGTGAAAAAGTCCTTGAAGCCATAGGCGGCAGCAGCGATTTCATAAAAGGCATACATACGCAGGGGACACTTGACAAAGATAAAAAGTATATCGTCCAGTTTCCAGAAGACAATACTATTTTTTCCGTCAATTCAAATTATGGCGGTAATGTTTTGCAGGGCAAAAAATGCTTTGCTCTCCGCATAGCCTCCAACCTCGGAAGGAAAGAGGGGTGGATGGCCGAACATATGCTTATATTGGGGATTGAAAATCCAAAGGGGGAAATCCGCTATGTGTGCGGCGCTTTTCCATCAGCCTGCGGAAAGACCAACCTTGCTATGCTTATCCCGCCGGAAGGATATCGTATAAACGGCTGGAAGACATGGTGTGTAGGTGATGATATAGCGTGGATACGTCCCGGAAAGGACGGAAGGCTTTGGGCGGTGAATCCGGAAAACGGCTTTTTCGGGGTTGCACCGGGGACCAGTGAAAGGTCAAATCCGAACGCAATGGCCTGTACCCACGAAGGAACAATATTTACGAATGTTGCGCTTGATCCCTCTGACAATACAGTTTGGTGGGAAGGGATGACCAAAAACCCGCCAAGCTATGCTATAGACTGGCAAGGCAGACCGTGGACTCCGGAAAGCGGAACAAAAGCTGCGCATCCCAATTCCCGCTTTACGGCGCCTGCCAAAAATTGTCCATGCATATCCTCTGAGTTTGATAATCCGAATGGAGTTCCAATTTCGGCAATAATTTTCGGCGGACGCAGGGCAAAGACCGCACCGCTTGTATATCAGTCAAGGGACTGGAATCACGGCGTTTTTGTGGGCTCCATTATGGCTTCCGAAACGACAGCCGCAGCAGTAGGCAATGTTGGAGTTGTGCGCCGCGATCCGATGGCAATGCTGCCGTTCTGCGGATACCATATGGCGGATTACTGGCAGCATTGGATAGATATGGGGAATAAAATTGCAAACCCGCCCAAAATTTTTAATGTGAATTGGTTCCGTACTGATGACGAGGGAAAATTTATATGGCCGGGCTTCGGCGACAATCTCCGAGTGCTGGAGTGGATTTTAAAGCGCTGCTTTAACGAAGTTGGTGCGAGAGAAAGTGCTATAGGGTATATTCCCAATGTTTCCGACATTAACCTTGAAGGTCTTGATATGGACGAAAAGACACTGGACGGGCTTCTTGAAATCGATGTGGACCTCTGGAGAAAAGAAGCGGAGGATATACGCCGCTATTACGGTATGTTCAATGGGAAAGTTCCAAAGGAGCTTTGGAATTCGCTTGAAACGCTTGAAAAAAATCTTGGATGAAAAAATGGGCTTTGTGCATTCACAAAGCCCATTAATGTTTTTACAGTTTCTTCAGTTCACCAACAATATCTTCAAACTTTTGGCTGTGCGATGCTTTAACCAGAACGGCATCGCCTTCTTTAATCAATCTGGGAAGATTGAGCAGCAATTCCGCTTTGGTTTCAAACCAGACAACATTTTTGCCGCCGGCTTTTTCTGCGCCGTTTGCAGTGTTCTTTGAAAGGGTGCCGCAGGCAATTATAAGGTCGGTATTTATTTCAGCCGCGTGTTCGCCCGTTTCAAAGTGGAGTTTTGCAGCCGACTCTCCAAGTTCACCCATATCGCCGAGAATACAGACGCGCCTTGCCCGGAGCATGGAAAGCGAATCAAGAGCCGCGGCAACTGATGTCGGATTAGCATTATAGCAGTCGTCTATAATGGTTATTTTATCTGTTTCAACTATGTTTGAACGGCTGCCGACAGGAGCATAGTCTGCAATTCCCGCTGCTATTTCCTCATCGGAAAGCCCCATGTGAATTCCAACCGCTGCTGCACCCAAAGCGGCAGTTACCATATGCTTGCCGTATGAATTTATCTTAACATGTATTTTGCGGCGGCCTGATACGATGTCAAGCTCCATCCCTTCCGTTCCGAGAAGCGTTATGTTTTCGGCCGTAACGTCACAGCCGGGGGATACGCCATAACGGCAGATCTTTTGCCTGCAGACCATCTTGTTAAGCGTTTCGTCATCACCGTTTATGAATACAGTCCCGTTATCCGGCAAAAACTCAAGCATTTCGGATTTAGCGCGCAAAACCCCGTCAAAGTCACCGAGAAATTCAAGATGCGCGCTGCCGATGACGGTATACAAGGCCATATCCGGCTTAACGATTTCCCCAAGCCTGCGCATTTCACCGAAATGGGAAATACCCATTTCCACAACGGCAAATCCGCAGCTTTCATCAAGTCCGAACAGCGTAAGCGGGACACCGAGGTCGTTATTTAAATTTTTTGCGGTTTTATGAACTTTGTATCGCCGTGAAAGTACGGCGGAAACCATTTCCTTAGCTGTTGTTTTTCCGACACTACCGGTAATTCCGAGAACGGGAATGCCGAACTGTCGACGATAAAATGCGGCAAGTTCGCCCAAGGCTTCAACTGTGTTCTTTACAACAATAACAGGCAAAGGGCAGTCTGCGGGGAATCTTTCGCCTATGGCACAAAGGGTGCCTTTCTCATAGGCGGATTTTATAAAATCATGACCGTCAAAGTTTTCACCTTTGATTGCCGCAAAAAGGCAGCCTACCGCCGCACTGCGGCTGTCAGTTGTAATAAAGCTTATCTCTTTGCCGAGAATAGTATTGTCACCGTATAGTCTGCCGCCGGTGACCGCAATGATATTTTCTATGGTCATGTTTTTCATATCAAATTCCTTTCAGAAAGGCAAAGCTGGATAATTTTCAGCAAAAAGACGGTTTTTAGCAGGCGTGCAATTTATCTGCAAATTAAAGCTCGTATTTTTTCATTGAAACGGCTATGATTTCCTCGCAAAGCTCGCCGAAACTTTTACCTTGGGCCAAAGCCATCTGAGGCATAAGGCTTGTAGGAGTCATTCCCGGGAGCGTATTTGCCTCCAGACAGTAAATTTGCCTGCTTTCATCCATAAGAAAATCTATTCGTGAATAAGCGTCTATCATTAAAATTTCATGGACTTTTTCCGCTAAGTACTGTATTTTTTTCGTTGTTTCTTCATCGAGTGGAGCAGGACAAAGTTCGGTTGTCATCCCTGCCTGATACTTGTTTTTATAGTCATAGAAACCCTCTTTAGGGATAATTTCAACAACCGGCATAGCTTTGCCGTCAATAACTCCGACGGTTAGTTCACGGCCTTTTATGTATTTTTCTACAATGACGGAATGCTCGTATTTAAACGCCAGAGAAAGCGCAGACTCATATTCCTCGCGGCTGTGGACTATTGATGTCCCAACGCTTGAGCCGCCTGAGCATGGTTTTACGACACAGGGGAAACCAACATCGGGGTAAGGTTCTTTACTGGCATAGACGGTTATGCCTTCAGGCGTAAGTATGCCTTCGTGTGCAAAAAGCTTTTTGGAGAGAGACTTATTCATAGCGAGTGCGCTGCCCAAATAGCCGCTTCCGGTGTATTTAATGCCCTCAATATCAAAGGTCGCCTGAAGTTTTCCGTTTTCCCCTTCTTCACCGTGAAGAGCTAAGAAAGTTATATCC
>JAAYWX010000028.1 GCA_012516225.1 Clostridiales bacterium | reverse complement strand
TGTATCCGTATTTTGTTCTGCAGGTGCAACCCATGCACGCTCCGAATCCGCAGCCCATGCGCTCCTCGAAACTGAACTGCCCGTCAGTACCGGCAGAGTCATAAACGGCTTTCAGCATAGGCTCCGGCCCGCATGAAAACGTATAATCATAGCAGCCTGCAAAGCGGAGCGCGTCAACCGTGAATCCCTTTATACCATAAGAACCATCGGCGGTAGTCACATATACATCTAATCCAAGAGCGCGAAATTCATCTTCATAAAAAATTTCTTCTTTTCTATTGAACCCGATTATAACTTTTGGTTTTCTTCCTTCAGAAATCAGCTTTTCAGCGAGCAGATACAAAGGGGGGACCCCGACACAACCTCCGATAAGAAGGGGCATTTCTCCGCTTTTTGATATGTCGTATCCGTTTCCGAGTCCGGTCAGAACATCAATGTTTTCCCCCTTTGACATTCGGCTCATAAGCTCCGTCCCTTTGCCTACTGTCTTATAAATAAGAGTTAAGAGCGAACCATTCAGGTCGCAGACGGATATTGGCCTTCTCAGATAAAGTCCGTCAAGCTCAATATTGACAAACTGTCCCGCAGCCGTAACCGCACTTGTATCGCCTTCAAGTGTCATCCTATATACGTCTTTTGCGATTTTGTCGTTGCTTTCTATAGTAAAAATACCTTTTTTCATGCAATACCTCATAAACTGGAATTTATTCTTTCCATACCGGAATGCCGCCCACCATAGTAAGCTTGCATCTTCCGAAAACACGATCTCCCTTGAACGGAGTAGCCCTGCCCTTTGATAAAAAGTCATCAGGGTCAATGATATACTCTTCGTCTAAGTTAAACACAGTCAGGTCCGCAGGACTGCCCTTTTTAATAGGTGAACCTATGCCGAAACGCTTGGAAGGATTAACTTGCATAAGCTCTAAAAGTTTCTCAAGCGTTATTATTCCGCTTTTAACAAGCTTTGTATAAAGAACAGGAAACGCCGTTTCAAGCCCTGCTATACCGTTAAGGCTGTTTTTTAGCCCGCCCGATTTTTCTTCTTTAGAGTGCGGGGCATGGTCTGTTGCGATCATGTCTATAGTCCCGTCTTTAATTGCGTCTATCAGAGCCGCCCTGTCCTCCCTGCTCCTCAGCGGAGGATTCATCTTAAAGCGTCCGTCGTCCTCCATATCCGTATCGCACAGTACAAGATAATGAGGAGCCGTTTCGCAGGTTACAGGCAGTCCTTCCGCTTTTGCCTTTCGGATAAGCTCAACGCTTTCTTTAGTGGAAACATGGCAGACATGATAATCACAGCCTGTCCTGCGTACAATCTTTATATCACGTTCCACCTCACGCCACTCGCTTTCCGATGGTATGCCTTTCAGTTCATGAAGCTTTGCATATTCCCCATCATGAACACAGCCCCCATGCAGCAGATTATCCACCTCACAGTGGGCTGCAATAATTTTGCCGAGTGCCTTTGCTTTTATCATCGCTTTTTCCATTATATCCGCGCTTTGTACGCCTACCCCGTCATCGGAAAAAGCGACAGCGCAGTTTGAAATCCCGTCCATATCCGATAAC
>JAAYWX010000287.1 GCA_012516225.1 Clostridiales bacterium | reverse complement strand
CATAGGCCGTCGACCATGCAATCTGAAGATTACACCCGCCCGTATAGGCATCCGTATCTATTATTTCACCAGCAAAATACAACCCTTTTATAAACCGGGACGCCATGGTTTTCGGGTCGATCTCTTTTGTGTTTATACCGCCTGTGGTTATTATGGCCTCATCTACGGGACGCGGGCCGGAGATGCGGACGGGAAAATCCTTAAACAGCCTAACAAGATCCTGACGTTGTTTTTTTGTAATGGAATTAACTTTTGTATCTCCGGGGATACCAGAAAGCCTGACGAGAACCGGAATCATTGCACGGCCTTCAAGATCTTGCAGAGCATTGCGAAAATCCCTGTTTGCGTATTTCTTAAAGTCGCGCAGTATCCTGTCATCAAGCTGCTGCTCGTCGAGTCCGGGCTTAAGGTCTATCGAAAGCCGGTACTTATGGGAAGAAAAGTCCCTCATATGAGCGCTGGCGGACAGCACAAGAGGTCCTGAAACCCCAAAATGAGTGAACAGCATTTCGCCGAGTTCTTCAAAGATGATTTTGTTGTTTTCATCATAAACCCTAAGAGTTACATTACGCAGGGAAAAACCCTGCATTTCCGAACAGTAATCGTCATATGAAACCAAAGGAACAAGGGATGGACGAGGCTCTATTATAGTATGCCCAAGTTTTTCTGCGAGCCGATATCCGTCTCCAGTGGAACCGGTTCCCGGATAGCTTGCCCCTCCGGTACATAAAACCACTGCTTTACAGATTATTTCCACATCCTCGGCAATTACTCGTGTAACGGCCTTGTCTTCCGATATGATTTCCGTAGCTCTTTTGTTGAGATACCTTACGCCCTGCCGCCTTCCGAAACGCTCCAGAGCATTTGCAACATCATTTGCACTGTCGCTTACGGGGAACACTCGTCCTCCGCGTTCGGTTTTCAGAGGTACTCCTATACGCTCAAAAAACGCCATGGTGTCTGCCGGAGAAAACCTGTTTATCGCACTGTAAAGAAATTTTCCATTGCAGGGGACGTTTTCTAAAAACTGCCTATTATCACAGTTATTTGTAAGGTTGCAACGGCCTTTTCCGGTTATTCGCAGCTTTTTGCCGAGAATTTTGTTCGGTTCTATAAGGATTGTGTCAAAGCCGCGCTCGGCAATTAGCGCGGAAGCCATCAGCCCCGCCGCCCCGCCGCCTATAACAGCCGCATCAGCCCGCAGTGTTTTCATAAACTTCGTTTTCCGTCCAAACGGTTTCAAGCCGTTTGAAAGTATCGGCCAAAGCGTCTTCCGAGCGCAGTCCGATGGATACTATAAGCGCATTTATAAGGCTGAGCGGCGCAACAAGTGAGTCGAGAAATGAAACCATATCGCTCCTTGCGTACAGCGTAATATCAGAGTATTTTACAAGCGGCGATGTTTCCCCGTCTGTAAGGCTTATAGTTGAAGCTCCCGCTTCTTTTGCAAAACGCATTGCCTTTACTGTCCTGCTCGAATAGCGCGGATAACTGACAGCGATAAAAACATCTCCTTCGTTAATTCTTATAATCTGCTCATAGACTTCGCTGACTGCGGTATCGTGAAGCAGATGGACGTTGTCACGCAGGAGATTAAGATAGTATCCCATAAAATTTGAAAGAGCGGCAGAAGAACGCATTCCCGCTATATATACATGGTTTGCGTTTATTATGGTATCCACCGCTTTGTCAAAGCTCTTGGTATCTATTTCTTCAATGGTTTTCTGCAGCTTTTCCATATCCGCCGACAGAACCGCTTTAAGTACGTTTGAGTCATGGATAAGTTCTTTTGCAACCTCAATCCGCTGGACGGAGGTAAGCCGGTTTCTAACCATTTCCTGCAGTGCTTTTCTCATGCCGGGATATCCGTCATACCCAAGCTCCGCCGCAAAACGCACTACGGTGGATTCACTGACGCCTACCGTTGCTCCAAGCTTTCCGGCAGTCATAAACGCCGCCTTATCATAATTTTCGAGTATATATTTTGCAATTCGTTTCTGGCCTTTTGAATAATGGACATTATTGTTGGCGATTACAGCAAGAACGTCTTTTTCCATTTCATCACATCCTCGTAGTTG
>JAAYWX010000286.1 GCA_012516225.1 Clostridiales bacterium | reverse complement strand
GCTTTCATAATAATTGCGGATGTATAGGCTCCAACGGCCATGAAGCCTGCGTGACCGAGGGGAAGCTGGCCCAGATATCCTGTGGCAACGTTAAGGGAAACGGCAAGAATTATGTTGATGCCGATAAATGAGATAACGCCGGAATAATACTTTGAAATAGTTCCGCCTGCAATAAGACTGTTCACGATGTACAGAAATGCTGAGAACAGCACAATATTGATAAGATAGCGAAGCGGCATGGGAATAATTTTTTTGTTTTCTGTCATATAAACCGCCCCCTTAAACTTTCTCGCTGACAGGTTTGCCGAGAATTCCTGTGGGCTTAAAAATAAGAACAACTATCAAGATAGCAAAAACGACTCCATCCTTCCATACGGAAAGACCAACGGCGGATACTATGGCTTCTGCCAAGCCTATGCAGAAACCGCCGAGCATTGCGCCGGGAAGGGAGCCTATGCCGCCGAGAACGGCGGCAACAAATGCTTTAAGACCGAGCATGGAACCCATTGTAGGCGAGGCCTGAGGATAAGCGCAGCAGTAAAGTATTGAGCCTATACCCGCAAGAGCACTGCCCAATGCAAATGTAAAACTGACAGTACGGTTTACATTTATGCCCATAAGCTGAGCGGTGCCCATATCTTCGGATACGGCGCGCATGGCCTTTCCCATTTTTGTATTTTGCACAAGGAAAGTGAGTATTACCATGGAAATAACAGAAACTATTATTGTAACTATAGCGGTAAAGCTGATATGCTGATTTGCAATGTTGAGCGACGGACCGCTTATAAGCTTAGGTACCCTTTGGGAACCCGCCCCGAAAATGATCTGAGCAAGATTTTCAAGAAGAAAAGAAATGCCTATGGCTGTTATGAGGAGAGAACGCCGAGGTGATGAGCGAAGCGGCGCATATGCGACTTTCTCGATGGTAACGCCCAGTACTGTACAGGTCAGGATAGCAAGGGCAATAGCAACAAAGGGACTGAGCGCAAAATGGATTATTGCAAGCCATGCAACATATGCGCCTACCATAATAATATCGCCGTGTGCGAAATTAAGGAGCATAATTATGCCGTAAACCATGCTGTACCCAAGGGCTATCAAAGCATATATGCTGCCGGACTGCAGCCCGTTTATCAGTTGGCTAATTAAAAGGGACATATCCTGTTCGTCCTCTCTATATATTCTGTGTGCTGTACATTAAATATAAACCAATTGCCGCAGACGCGCAATGGCTGACCCCAAAATAAAGTTTCGGGCCACCCATCGGGCGTCCGCATACATAAAAAAGGGCGGAGTGAAAGGAAACGCCTTTGTGCGGGAAGGAACACCTTCCCGCACAAAGCGTGAATGCAGCTATATTAGAATGTTTCAACGTAAACTTCTTTGCCGCCTTCAAGTTTCATTATTACAGCGTCTTTAACAGGGTTGTTGTGTTCGTCAAATGTATATCCTTTACTTGTGATGCATTCAAGGTCAGCGCTGTTATTGCGGATGGCGTCAATGACAGCCTGCTTGTATTCATCAGTACCGGCTTTGAGTCCTTTGTCCTCTGCAATCTGGAGAGCGTTGCAGAGCACCATAGCGGCGTCATAAGCGGTTGCGGCAAACATATTGAGAGTAGACGCACCGTATTTTTCTGTGTAAGCGGCTTCAAAATTCTTGATAGCGTCAGTGCTGCCGGGGGCATAGCCGGAGCAGTAGTAGGTGCCTTCGAGTTCTTCGGCAGAAGCGTAATCCTTAACGCCACTCATACCATCCGCACCGAGGAAAGTCGCCTTTAAGCCGACTTGACGAGCCTGGCTTATGATAAGAGCATCATCTTCATAGTAGTTGGGGCAGAAAACAACATCGGGTTTTTTAGATGCAATGGTTGTAAGCTGGCTCTTGAAGTCGACGTCGCCGCTTGCATAGCCTTCTTCATCAACCACGTTGATTCCGACTTCCTTGCAGGTGGCAATGAAAGCGTCTTTAACTCCGACAGCATAGTCATTGCCGGTTTCATAAATGATGGCGGCTGTCTTTGCTCCAAGCTTCTCACTTGCGTATTTTGCCATCTTTTCTCCCTGGAAGGGGTCTATAAAGCAGGTGCGGAATACATTGGAGTAAACTGTATTGGTATCTTTGTCATAAGTGACTGCTTCGGCGGTTGCGCTGGCTGTAATCATAGGCATATTAAGAGGATATGCCACACCGACCACGGCAATGGTGTTTCCGGTGAGAACGTCACCGATAAGAGCGGTAATGCCCTCATCAACGGCGCGGTTGAAAGCGTTGATGGCTTCCTGATTATCGCCTTTGTTGTCATAAGCTACTATTTCAACTTTTTTGCCGTTTATGCCGCCGTTTGCGTTGAGCTGATCAATATAAAGCGAGGCGCCGTTTTTAACGCCGAGGCCGTATTGGGCATATTCGCCCGTATGGCAGCCGATAATGCCGATTTTAATTGTTTCACCCGAAGCGGTGTTTTCGGGCGCTGCGCTCTCTTTGACGGTGGAATCGCCGGTATCGGCCTTTTTGCCGCAAGCCGCAAAACAGCCGAGAATAAGAACAAGGATAAGCGCGATGCTCAAGAACTTTTTCATTTTCTTTCCTCCTATAAATATTTACTCATACAAAAAACGACCCCGCAAGGAAACGAAGCCATTTTAAGCATACAAATGAATAGTTACCCATCCATGAATTAGTAGTATTTTAAATCTTCACAGCAATAAAGTCAATAGTCTGAACTCTTTATTTAACTGTGCGTGCGTGTGAATTGCGCATGATATAAAATATTTGAGATGCATATTTCAAGTCTTGTGTGAATTTATAAATATGCAAAGTAATCGAATTAAAAACCTTGTGCAAACTGCCGCTTTTTTTCTCTGAATTCATGTGATATAATACGCCAAACTTTTTATTGGAGAATGGAACGTATGGCAGCTACCGTTAAGACAGCTCAAGCCGCATATTACTTTAGTTTTAGCTTTACCAGCTTTTTTGGTAAGGCTTATTTGAGTTTGTCTGATAACGGGTAGCAGAATTTTTATTTAAGAATTCAAGCCCTGCAGCAAACTCGCTGCGGGGCTTTTTTAGCAATATTTCAATTTTTTGGAACAATGTCGCGGCTGACATTCGTGTTTTAAGGAACCATACCAGTCAGAGAGAGTATAGTAAAATATATCAATCATATATAAAAATTATCGGGAGGGAAAATTTATATGGTTATAATTCTTAAGAGCGACCCGGACAAGAACAAAGTAGACAATCTCCGCCTTTGGCTTGAAGAGAGGGGGATAACGGCCCATGAAACGGTCGGCATATCAAAAACAATTTTCGGGCTTGTAGGAGATACCGGTTCCATTGACATTGACGCACTCCGAGCGTTGGACATAGTGGAAGATGTCAAGAGAATTCAGGAACCATATAAGCTTGCAAACCGCAAGTTCCATCCCGATGATACAATAATAAAAATAGGAGATGCCCTTATCGGAGGGGGAAACTTTACGCTCATAGCCGGACCTTGTTCGGTTGAAAGCGAAGAACAGATATGTGCTATTGCGGAAAGAGTTAAAGCTTCAGGAGCAGTGCTTCTGCGAGGGGGAGCTTTCAAGCCGAGGACTTCTCCATACAGCTTTCAGGGACTGCAGGAAGAGGGAATAAGGCTGCTTAAAAAAGCAAGGGAAGTGAGCGGACTTCCGATAGTTTCGGAAATTACGGATTCGGCGCAGCTTCCGCTGTTTGAGGATGTGGACGTAATTCAAGTCGGCGCGAGGAATATGCAGAACTATGAACTTTTGCGCCGTCTCGGGAAAATCGATAAACCGATTCTCTTAAAACGCGGTTTATCAGCGACATATGAAGAGCTTATTATGAGCGCGGAATACATTATGTCCGGAGGCAACCAAAAAGTAATTCTATGCGAACGTGGAATAAGGACTTTTGAAACCTATACAAGAAATACCCTTGACATTTCCGCAGTTCCTGTCCTAAAAAAACTTACGCATCTTCCGGTTATTGCGGATCCGAGCCATGCCACTGGCAGCGCGGAGCTTGTGATTCCGGTAAGTAAAGCGGCGGCAGCGGCGGGAGCCGACGGACTTATTATAGAGGTGCACAACGACCCAGCTAATGCTCTGTGCGACGGTGCACAGTCAATCCGCTGCGAGGACTTTGAGATGCTTGCAGGGAAACTGAAAACCATTGCGCAATGCGCAAAATAGGAGAGAACTTCAGTGGAAAATGTTACCGTAAGAGTAAATACCGGAGAACCGTATGAGGTTATTATCGGAGGGGGGCTGCTCAGCCAATGCGGAGTCCTCATTTCCAAGGAAATAAAACCTTGCCGCGCAGCGGTGATTTCTGACGGCAATGTTATGAAGATTTATGGGCATAAGGTGATTTCCTCGCTTGAGAATGAAGG
>JAAYWX010000285.1 GCA_012516225.1 Clostridiales bacterium | reverse complement strand
GATGACTTCAATTTCAGGTGAAGGCAAAGTTAATAAGGCTAACGTTACCGCCAACAATGTAAGGGTCGCTACGAAAGGTACTGAAATGACAGTGGGAAAGGGAGTTTCGGGAGTAACTTCCAACGGAAAGACGGTTGAGCCGGGAACTACTGTCAATACGGGTGAATCTGCCGCCGGTGGCGTTACAGGCGGGGGGACGGTGCCGCCTGTGGTCAATACGGCAAAAATCATAAAGCCCGAACATATGGATGGCCGCCCCACCTCGGAAGTTCAAGTTAAGGTAAACGGCAGCTTAGTAAATAGTTTTAAGCTTAAATTTGATGGAGCTGTTCTGGCGGAAACAACAGACGGAAAAGTTGTTGTTGCAACTGCAGTACTTAAAGATGTTACAAGGCTTGAGGTTGAGGTCGCCGGCAGCAGCTATAAGGGAGCATCACTAAGCATCGAGTAAGTGACGGCAAACCTGCCGTCAGTGCAGGAGAAGATGTAAATATTTAGCAGGAGGAATTGTTAAATGATAAGTACAAACAATAAATGCTCTAAGTTACTGTCCATGGTGCTTGTCTTTGCCATGATGTTTACTCTGGTAATGCCAACCGCTGCATGGGCGGAGGGAGAACCATCAGCAACGATAGGAGATATAACGATAGATGGAACGGTCGGTTCACAAATTACGGATAAAGACATAACTATTTCAATTACTAATGACTCTATTAAAGATGAAATACAAAAAGGTACAGATCTCTCGTCGTGGATTATTAATATTCCCGCGGGATTGATAGCAAAAGCCAAGGAAACCGTTAGTGCATCTGCAACATCAGTTATACTTGCAGTATCCGGTACACCAACGAAAGATTCAACATCGGAAATACAAATTACAATACCCGGGAGTTGCTTAACGAACAATAGTGATTTAGCCGTAGAGGAAAATGTAAATGCAAAGTTTGCAATAGAACCGAGTGATGCCGATAAAGTAGCGGCAGACAAGGCAGCATTAACTGAAGATGTAATCAAAGGCGGCAACGCTAACCTTGACAATGTAACCGAGAAGCTTAATCTGGTAAGTAGCATTACTAACGGAGCAGGTTGCACCATCAGCTGGGGATCCAGCAATGAAAGTGTAGTAGCTACCAATGGCACAGTAAGCAGGCCGGCATACGGCAGCAGCGATGCTACGGTAATCCTGACAGCCACCATTACCAGCGGCAGTGCAAGCGATACCAAAGAGTTCACAGTAATCGTAAAAGCTCAGGAACCGAGTGATGCCGATAAAGTATCAAATATTACCGCCGCAAATACACTTCTGGTTGGCAGATACGCATTTAGCCTTAATAATGAAAGCTATACATTAAATAACTATTTAGCGGCTGTGGATGAATGGATTTACAAAACCGACACCTACCATATTTATTACTATACAGGAGAAAAATGGTATGATCTTGTAAAAGATCCTGAGCTGAAGAACGCCATAGAAAATATCGACAGTATCAATGGAGACGGTACATACTCCTATATGAATATGGTTAAGGTAAAGTAGCCTGATAAGAAAAGCTTATTAAAAATACCCCCTGCAAGAGATAACACTTGCAGGGGGTATGTAGTTATATATTTATGTAAGGATTTGATTTTAAGCTTTTTATTATTTCATCCCTAAGCCATTGAGGAGAAGTAACTTCTACATAAGGAAGATATTGGAGAGCCCAAAACTTTACCCCTTCGGGGGAAGCAGTAAGGGCTATTTCAAGGTTTTTGTCATCTAATTCCCGTATATGGACATCAAAACCATATTTATCAATTATGTGGTCGAGGATTTCACGGCTGCACTTCATAACAATAAGCTCTGGTTTACCGCAATATGCATAAACCGCTTGTTCAGTAAATTTTTTTGGATCAAATCCGGCTTCGCGAGGGTCAAGCCTGCAGTCTGTAACTTCAATGTCTTTCATGCGGTCGATACGATACATACTGACATTATCTTTATTGTCCTTAACACAGATGAGATAATAGTTTTCGTTGTGGAATACCATGCCGTAAGGATTAACTGTGTATTTCTCATCGCGGCGCGGTACGAGTTCCTTGTTGAGATCATAGTGCAGATAAGTAAAACTCACTTTAACTTTCTTAGAAATTGCCTCATCAAGCTGCTCAATGTTCCAAAATACCTGCCGGTTGGGAGTTTTGATTTCCTGCCGGGCTATGCTCAGGGACTTAAAACGCTTGCGTTCATTCACACTGAGAAGCTTTTGCAGTTTGGCGATCAAGTCCTCTGTATGTTTGGGCGGAAGAAATGGAAATGAATACACAGCATCCATTAAAAGCCGTACTTCACCAGGCTCAAATAAGCGCTGCTTAAGGTAGTATCCAACGCCGTTATCATCGTAGGTGGAAATATCATATCCCAAATCTATAAGTACATCGACAGAGCTGTATATAGTTCGACGATCTGGACTTATCCCATATGCAGAGTTCATCTTTTCTATTATTTCTCGCATTGGAAGAATATGTTTTTCATCTGAATATTCTGTTAAAATTTGCAGCAGGCATATTGCATTTGCCTTTTCTGTAAGCATCGGTGTACCCCTTTCACTGACTGATCTGTATTATCACAAAACATAATAATATACTATCAAAGGAAATCATTGCCATAATAACATAGCAGATGTGCAAATGTTTGTACAGGACAGTTTGTTTCAGTATATGTATTTTTCTGTTCAAGGAGGACATAAGTTTATAATTAAAGGTTTTAGAGGTTATAGTAACCAATATAATAGGCTATTGCAATTAGGAAAAAACTGTGATACATTATATTCGTATATAAGCATATATGCATATAAAGGTGGTTAAAAATGGTAGAAATATTTAAAGCCCTGGCGGAAGAAAGCCGCCTGCGCATATTGGCTCTTCTTACGCAGGGGGAGATGTGCGTATGTGAGATAGAAGAATGTTTAAATATGACGCAGTCAAATGCTTCCCGCCATCTGGCGGCGCTTAAGCAGTGCGGAATTCTTGACAGCTCAAAGCAGGCACAGTGGTCATACTATAAAATCAGTGAAAAATTTAAGGAAGAGAACAAAAAACTGTGGCTTTATTTGGAGGAAAAATTAAAGGAATCGCCCGATTATAAAAAAGATGCTGAAGAATATCTAATTTGCCGGAATAAGAATCTCTGCGGTTCAAGAACCTCCGATATAAAAAATTGATTACTGTTAATAAAATTTATTTGTGGAGGATGATATAATGGGCAGAGAAAAAGCAGCAGATATCGGATTTTTCCAAAAGTATTTAACGATATGGGTTATACTTTGTATGGCGGCGGGGGTTCTAATCGGAAGATATCTTCCTTCAGTACCTGATTTGCTGAACAAATTTGAATATGCAAAGGTTTCAATACCTGTAGCAATACTTATTTGGATAATGATTTATCCAATGATGATGAAAGTTGATTTCCAGAGCATAAAAAACGTCGGGAAAAACCCAAAAGGCCTATATGTAACGTGGGTGGCCAACTGGCTTATTAAGCCCTTTACCATGTATGTAATCTCATCATTTTTCCTGTATGTGGTTTTTAAATCACTAATTCCCGCAGAGCTTGCAAAACAGTATCTTGCAGGAGCTATTTTACTGGGTGCAGCGCCCTGCACTGCAATGGTGTTCGTATGGAGCCTTTTGACCAAAGGAAATCCTGCATATACTGTGGTTCAGGTAGCAACAAATGACATTATAATTTTGTTCGCTTTTGTTCCCATAGTGAAATTTCTTCTTGGAGTAAGTGATGTTTCCGTTCCATGGGATACACTCATTATCTCCGTGGTGCTGTTTGTTGTTATACCTTTGACCGGTGGCATTTTGACAAGATTTTTTGTGACTAAGAAGAGGGGGCTTGAATATTTCGAGAAAAAATTCCTGCCGAAATTCGATAATGTCACGATTGCAGGTCTTCTGTTTACGCTTATATTAATTTTTTCTTTCCAAGGAGACATCATTATAAACAATCCTCTGCACATTGTCCTGATTGCCGTACCTCTTACTATACAGACATTTCTTATATTTTTTATTTCATATCTTCCTTGCAGGTGGCTGAAACTGCCTCATGACATTGCCGCACCCGCCGGAATGATTGGAGCATCAAATTTTTTTGAGCTTGCGGTTGCGGTGGCTATCGCGCTGTTCGGAACTACATCTCCGGCGGCGCTTGCTACTACCGTAGGTGTTCTTACAGAAGTTCCTGTTATGCTGATGCTTGTAAAAATCGCAAACAGCACTAAGCATTGGTTCCCACCAAAGGAAAATCAAGGCGGATAGAGAAATCGTAACCGTTCCATTATTGAGCGGTTACAGATACGCTCCACTCGCTTGTAGTTCACACAGTAATCTTCGGCTCGCAAAAGTGCGGTAATTCTCCGGCAGCCATATCGACCATAGTTACAAGCCGGTTCTTTCGAGCATACTATGTGCTCACCTCACCGTATTTGCGTCTCCAACGATAATAGGTTCGCTCGTTACACCACTCTGGTGAACCGCTTCTCCTATCGTCCTACCTTGACTGCAAAGCACCTCAACTTCTCGCAGTTTTACAATAATTTGTTCCGTTGTGTAATTTACCTTTCCCATTTTCTGCACCTTCCTTTAAAGTCATTTTACTATATCTTTTCTAACTCTAAAACTATGTACATTCTAAGGGATAAGGCCAGTCATATTGGCAACTACTTTCATCGTCGAATAATTTTATAACTTCGATATATTCAAAAATCTTATAAGTATATTATAGCAAGTAATTCTCAAGGCAAAAATTATAATGCATAGCTGCATTATTAAGATTTACTTTTAACTAATTAGATGATGGTATTACAAAAATGCTTTACCACAACAATATCGGCCATTTCAAAGATATAAACGACGTATATGTCCATATATTCGGAAATGCGGTCCTTAAAATGGTCGGAAATAAACTGCAAAACGCTGTCAGAGGTTTCGATATCGCATCGCGCTGGGGCAGTGATGAGTTTCTCGGCATATTGACGCTCGATCTCAAGGAGGCTCAGCAGATCCTCAACGGGTTTATGGACACTCTGAAAAACTCTGAAAATGAAGACCGTTGCCACGTTACCGTTAGTATAAGGATTATCGAAGTCAGCGGAAAGCTCACTATGGAGTAAATGATTAGAGAGGCAGATGCATCGCTGTATGACTCCAAGAAAGGCGGTCGGAAGCAGATAACGATCCGCCAGGTTTAGCAAGTATACAACAAGAACCCTTCCAAATTTGGAAGGGTTCTTGTTGTTATTATCAGAATTGGGCTATGATGCTGTCCCGTCATATCCCTGCTTTACTGATGGTCAGCGCCAGTTATGTAGTTGTAGAAGGCGGGATCTACATACAGGTCGCTGGATTCCACTTTCAGATCGGGTGCTACCGATGCCACAACAGCAGCTATTTTCGAGGAGTTTTCTGGCAGGCTGTAGGGGTGAATAGAGTAGGCTCCGTCACGGATCACGTTGTCCTTCAGAAGCTTGAAGCTGGTGTTTTCCATTTTAACCGTGGAGGAGTAGAGAGGCTGCCACCAAGATCCGGAAAGCAGCGGCACAGTGGGTTTGCCATTGGTGTCAACACGGTTATCGTATTTTTTGGCATAATTTTCTATGATGCCATGGAATGCTTCTTTGTCGGCTACGGTATCAAATTCCAGCTTTAGGTCGTATTCCATTGCATAGCATAGCCAGCGTCCTCCATCGATTTGCTTAAGCTTATAAGTAGGTGTAGCCTGAACCTTAGTGGGGTCGCCCCACTCTACCATATACTCATAAATGGAAACCTTTGGCTCCATTTGTACTTTGGCGTTGATGCCTTCGCTGTTAAGAAGACCGATAAGCTGAATAGCGTGGGTTATATCGCTGTGACCATAGCTAAGGGTGTATTTCGGCAGAAAGTTGGCGTTATATCCATCGTACTTCAATCCATAGCCGGTGCTGGCGCCTTGAATTACCAGCTTGGCACCCAGATTGGTAAGCTTCTCATCGTCAAAGTTGGTAAAGGAATTCCAGGCAGACTGGAGCTTAGAATAAATATCAGGGTCGCTTGCCATGCCCAGATAATTACGGCCATGACCGGAAACGTTCACAGCAGCCATCAGAAGGGAGCTCGCGGTAGTGGCATCCAGTGCGGCGCTGAAGTCGTAGGTGGAAAGGGCAATACCGGTGTCCAGTGCGGCAGCGACATAGGATGCGTATGTCTTGGATACGCCGGTCACACCGTAGGCAGCCAGCCGTTCATCGACTTTGTCAGAGTTCACCGGGGCGGTATATGTTAAAGCCAGCTGTTCCATGCCTGCGGCGCATACAGCGGCTTTCACAGCCTCGGCCACTGTGAGACTTCCTGTTCCGTCAGTCTTTTTCCCGCCGATCTTCACCAGAGCTGCATCAAAATCGGTTCGGGAAACAGTACCAGAGAAGGGGGATATGCCGAAATATGTCTGCAAATAGTCGGAATTCTTGTCATCTGCGGAATATCCGCTTACATAGACGGTGCGGGTGTCTGCGTTCCATGCCACAGACTTGCCCAAAGCTTGGCTCAGAGCCCGCAAAGGCATATAGGTTGTACCGTCGCTGGCAAAAACGTCTACTATTTTACCGTTTATATCTGTTGGGACAAGCTTGCTGTCGTCTACATAAACGGTGATACCGGGGTTTACCTGTATGGTTTTTGACACAGTGGCTCCAGCAGAAATGGTCATGGACAGAACCAATAAGACGGCAAGAACTGAACTAAGTATACGGGGACTTTTTTTCATTTGATTTTGCTCCTCTCTTTTTATATGTTATATGTTAATTGAAAATCAGTTAACCATATTTTTCATACTATCACGTTAAGTTAAGTTTATCAAGGCTTGCAAGATGAAAAACAATCTCTGCTTCGTAATACAGAATGTTTTAATCAGTGACGGTGTAATTGGGTCTATCGGTAGAGTCAAGCCTGCTGCTGATGAAGCCGTTGACGCCTGCCGGATGGTTAGTTAGCTGGAACTGATTAATGCGCACTGGTCACTCCCAATTTCATGCACAAGGATAGAGTTAGTTTAAGTCAACTTAAGAACAGCCTGGGGAGCCGACGGATTTTAGGCCCGTTGCTGAGCCTGTCCTCTACAAAATCATAGCTCCATACATGGTTGACGAGCTCTGCTCTCAAGCGAACACAGCTGCCGTCATTTAGCCAAAGCCTACGACGCTTTGACTGTTTTTGTGGTACTTTCAAGCCTTCTTTACGCCAGATACGATCCACTCGCTTGTAGTTCACACAGTTCTTCGGCTTGCAAAAGTGCGGCAATTCTCCGGTAGCCATATCGACCATAGTTATTGGGCGTTATGTGCTGCTTGCCGCCGTTTTGCCGCGCTTAGCAGTTTCATTCGGCAATATCCTTTAGAATAGCATTGTCCAGGCTCAGATCAGCTTTACTATCTCTTAAGTCTGGCATTTTCTTTTTCTAGTTCTCGATACTTTCAAGCATCTGATGTGCTTATCTCGCCGTATTTGCGTCTCAAACGATAATAGGTTTGCTCGTTACACCAATCTGGCGAACCGCTTCTCCTATCGTCTTGCCTTGACTGCAAAGCACCTCAATTTCTCGCAGTTTTACAATAATTTGTTCCGTTGTGTAATTTACCTTTCCTATTTTCTGCACCTTCCTTTAAAGTCATTTTACTATATCTTTTCTAACTCTAAAACTATGTACATTCTTATGTACATTCTAAGGAATAAGATCAAGACAAAGCTGGAGACCAACTCGAACCGGTAACACCTTCGTTTGGAAGAAAACGACGCATAAGAACGAAGTGAAAATGCAGGAGAAGATGAAGATTGAGCTGCCAAAACTGGCGTCAGAATTTGGCCTGCGTTTTCATGTCGGCGAGAAGATCAAGGGCAGGGACTTAAAGAAGCTCCGGAAGCAGCTGAAAGCCCGGCAGACAGAGCAGTATATTGTGTTTGTCCGCGGCAAGGGGCAGCATAGGCAT
>JAAYWX010000284.1 GCA_012516225.1 Clostridiales bacterium | reverse complement strand
GTATATAGTATAGAGCAAAGGCGCTGCAAGGTTATCTTGCGGCGTCTTTTTTATTTAGGCAAAGCTGTGCGTAAAGGTATGGTTTTGGACGCAGCATCAGTTGACAAAGGAGTCAGCCGATTCCGGCGCTTGCGCCGGGTGTCGGTTTGCTCCTTTTATTTTTTAATATTTTTGAGTGGGGTGGAAAAATGAACGGAATTAAAAAAGGGTTCAGAATGCTGCTTGGGTTTGTATTGCTTTTATCCCTGTTTGCGGTAAGCGCCCTTGCGGAAGGACCAGATCCGACAGGAGGGTCTTATGCAGCTGTAACCGGACAAGAAACGTTGCACGAGGTTGCCGCGGTGGCGAACAAGGCATACTTCGGAGCGAATTTTACATGGATTATGATTTGCGCTTTTATGGTGTTTTTCTTCCAATGCGGGTTTGCAATGGTTGAAACCGGGTTCTGCCGCGGCAAGAACGCAGCCCATACCATGACTATGAACTTCATGGTCTTTCTTGTCGGTGCGGTGGGCTACTTTCTCATAGGATTCGCCCTGCAGATGGGAGGCTCCGGCGGTGCAGCAGGACTGGGGAGCGGAGGGGGAGTACTTGACGCTATGATCTCAGTACCCGGGCTCGGCGGAATTTTTGGATATAAGGGTTTCCTTTTAAACGGAACTTATGATGCCGGAATTTACGCGCTGTTTTTCTTTCAGATGGTTTTTATGGATACGACGGCAACTATTCCGACTGGAGCAATGGCGGAGAGAGTCAAATATTCCGCGGTTGTTATCACTACATTTTTCATTTCGATGTTTCTGTATCCGCTGTTTGCCAACTGGGTATGGGGCGGCGGATGGCTCTCGGCGCTCGGGAAAAACTTCGGATTGGGGCACGGCGTTGTTGATTTTGCCGGCTCTGCGGTTGTCCACTGCATGGGAGGCATGATTGCCTTGGCGGGAGCCGTTGTAATCGGACCGAGAATAGGCAAATTCAAGAAAGACGGAACGGCAAGGGCCTTCCCTGGGCATGATATACCTATGGCGATAATAGGAACTATTATACTTTTCTTCTGCTGGTTTGCGTTTAACGCGGGTTCGACCCTTAACGCATCCGATTTCAGGCTCTCCGTAATTGCAACAAACACAATGATTGCCGGAGCTGCCGCAGGGCTGACGGCCATGTTCTATATGTGGACGAAATACGGCAAACCGGATCCGTCAATGACAGCAAACGGCGCACTGGCTGGCCTTGTGGCAATTACCGCACCATGCGCCTTTGTAAATGCGCTCTCTGCCATGATTATTGGAGTAGTCGCGGCAGTGCTGGTCTGCCTGTTTGTTCCCTTTATTGAAAACAAACTGAAAATAGATGACCCGGTAGGCGCTATATCTGTTCATGGAGTCAACGGCTTATGGGGAACAATTGCAGTAGGACTTTTTGCGGACGGGAAGTACGGTGATGGAATAAACGGAGTAGCAGGAAACGTCAAGGGCCTCTTTTTTGGGGACGCATCCCAGCTTATGGCACAGCTTGCGGCGGCCGCTGTTCTTATAATTTGGGGATTTGGTCTGTCATATTTGTTCTTTAAAGTTCTTGACAAGGTCTGGGGGCTGAGGGTATCTCCCGAATATGAGCTTGAAGGACTTGACATTCCTGAAATGGGAGTGCTCGCATATCCCGACAACCAGCTTGTCAGGAATGAGCTTGACTTTGACTCCTCCGACAATGCGGAAATAAAGCAGCTTGCAAGATTCGGAAGACTTTCGGAGATGAAAGGTTTATCAGTCTATTCTGCGGTTGCGGACAGTGAAAACTCCGTACCGGTTGAGAGAACTTCCAGCGTGACGCCTGTGGACTATTCAGGTACAAAGATAACAAAAGTGGAAATAATCACAAAACAAAGCAAGTTTGAGGCGCTTAAGTCTGCAATGAATGAAATAGGCGTTACGGGCATGACGGTAACACAGGTTTTAGGCTGCGGCATGCAGAAAGGCATAACCGAGTTTTACCGTGGCGTTGAAACGGAAATCAATCTTCTGCCGAAGGTACGTGTAGAAATAGTTGTTGCAAAGGTTCCCGTGCGGACGGTTATAGAAACGGCGAAAAAAGTTTTGTATACAGGGCATATAGGAGATGGCAAAATCTTTGTTTATGACGTTGAAAACGCAGTGAAAGTGCGCACGGGAGAAGAAGGGTACGACGCTCTGCAGGATGAGTATTAAAATTTAGCCACAAAAAGGCGGTCATGGGAAACTCCACGAACCGCCTTTTTATTTTTGATTTAAAAACTGTTTTTAAGAGGTAAAAGCTGCGCCAGATACCGTTAGCTTATACGTTTCTGCGGAGCCGCAATATATACAAGTACGCACACAATAAAAGCGGCACAGGCTGCGGCGGTGACTGCAATGCTGGGATATATCCATGCGTATCCGGAGGGAGAGATGTGACGTGCAAATATGCCGGCGTAAGCCCAGACAAAGACTGCTCCATAAGGAATATCCCGATTAACGCCGGCTGTAGCTGCTCCGATTAAAGCGGAGAGACAGAGCATAAGCATGGTCCATATGCTTTCCGGTATCCCGAATCCGTCCCAGTTTAGGTAAACGAGAAAAACAGCAGCGTTTGCAATTGTTGCAACCGTTATCCAAGCAAAATATATGCTGAAAGGAAGTTTGATAAACACTTTGTCGCGGCCCGTAAGATGAGCCTTTTTAATCGTTTTGTTTATTGAGATAAGACATAAAAGGATAATAACCATCATCAGCATGGAAAGAGGGATAAAGTCATAGTGCCAAAAAAATACCCAAAAGGCATTTGCAAGAGAGGAGATAACAAACGGAACGACTATTTTTGTGATAAGATTTCTGCTTGCAGTGCTGGAGCTTCCGCCGAACAGCCCAAACTGATACAGGACAAAGGCTGCAAGAAGAATATAAATAAGCCCCCATATCGCAAAGGTATAGCTGGCGGGAGTAAAAAGATTCTTATAATATGACGATACTTCTCCTGTTTTAATTCCGTTCAGAGGAAGCGCGTTAGCAAGAATATTAACGGTGGCCATGACTATAAAAGAAAGAAGCACCGCCGTTTTTGCTGCCTTAATTTTACAGATTATATCCATACCGTCATCTCCCTTGATAAAGTTTATCCCGACAAGATAAGCCGGGATTAAGCTGTCCTATAATGTTTATTCGGAGAAGACAGCGTTTTATACCGAAAGGCTTTCAGCCCACTTAACGGCGGTTTTGCATGCCTCCGTCTTATCGGTTTTGAGAGGTTCTATAAAGTCAATTTCACCTAAAAAATTATTTCCCGAAAGCTCTTTTCTGAATTTTTCGAAGCATTTTTCAACTCCGCCGCCGCCGCTGCATAGAAACAGGGCGACATTCTTTCCCGTAAATCTGTATTTGCTTATAAAAGTGTTGACGGGCGGGGAATAAGAACCTGCCCATACTGGTGAACCTATAATTATATTGTCATATTGCCGTAGATCTATATCTTCATTTTTTAACCGGGGTTTTTTGTTGAACAGGACGCTCATGCCTCCGACGAAAAACTTTCCAAAGCCTTCCGAAGGAAACGGCTTAACGGGTTCAAGGTTCAAGATATCCGCTTTTAGACTGTCGGCTATAGTTTCCGCTATAAGCTGAGTGTCTCCGTCAAGTGAAAAATAAGCAACGAGTGTTTTCATTGATTATCCCCTTTCTTTTTACATATAAAAGGTTTTTCCATATATCCACAGCGCAGCAAAAGTTTGCGGCAAGCAAACCGTACCTGTTTATTATACCTCAATATCAACAAATTTTTCTTTTTGGGCAAAAAATTTTCACCGTATACCCTTTTAACTGCGGTGTTTTTAATCTTTTTGAATAGATTGCCAAACGGCGGATACGAAAATCAGTATTCGCTGTTTTTTGTTTTTATAACCTCAAACAAAGACGGGACATTAATGGCGGGGAACAGCAGAGCTTTTTTTCTTAGGAAGAACGGATAAAAGAGTGTGTCCAACGGAATAGCTTACCCGCGGGTGAAGCGCTCGAAAGCGGCAAAGTATTCGCTCAACGGCCCGCATGCCGCTTTCAGAGTCTGTGGAAGGCAGCAGTATCAGATATGAAACAGCATTGTATCTGCAAAACACGTCGCCCATCCGCAGCGAAGAGGATATGGCCTGCAAAAGGTACTCCATACCCTTGCGCAACTGGATCGGCGAGAGCTGTTTTCCGGAAGGAGGGAGAAGGCTCAGCATGGCAAGCTGTACGGCTTCGCCTGAGCGGCCTGTGATGCGTGCCTTAAAGCGGTAAATATTTTCAAAGGCGGCATAGCCGCAGAAAAACGGAGATTCACCGGATTCGGACTCCTGAAGCGCATCCCTTACGGAATGCAGATCGTCTGCCTTTTTGTCGGGGCAGGCATTTATTTTATGATATAGCGCAGTCAGCTCTTTTGATGGGGAAATGGCAAGTTCGGAGATAAAAAGATTAGTTATATATGTATAGTGCTGTGAATCCGCAGAAATAGCGCCGGTTGCAATAAACGCTTCTATCAGAAGACGGTGAAGAGTCTCATCGTACGGGGCTATTGTCAGAGCTTTCCGGCATATCCTTATTGCATCCTCGTGCCGACCTTCATGGAACAATGTTTGAACAGAACTTGTGCATAGTTTCAGAAATTTATCCCGATAGTAGATATTTAGACTCGCTGCCCAAGGGAAATCCATGCTTCTCGGGAGAAAGTCGCCGTCGTAAATTTCCAGTGCGTGCAAGGCGTTTTTCAGACGAGGGAGCGGCAGCCGCTCGGTTTCGGCCGTGCGGCAAAGGGTGTCAAACTGCTCGGAGTCTACCCTAAAGGAAATATCCTCGCTGAAACGATAAGAGTTATTACTGTAGAGAATAATTTCCCTCCCTTCTTTCGCAAAACCAAGAGCCGAAACCGTACGGCGGGCTCTGAAAATCAGGGCTTTGAGGCAGTTTTCGGGAGATTCCCCGCAATCCTCACCCCAAAAAGCATCTATAAGTTCTTCGCGAGTTGCACCGCGGCGGCGGAAAAGGACAAGATATTCGAGCAGGCCCCAGAGTTTTTTCGAAAAATTATCACGCTCCGAAATAACGAATTTTTCCGTCCCTTTATTGCGGGAAATAGAAAATTCTCCGAAAGTTTTTACTTCCAGAATTACCGGTGCCGACAAGAAAATACCCCCTAAAGCTGTTTCTGAAACGATTATACCGGCTTATCCGGGAAAAAGGAGACGAAATAAAGGAAGGTAAAAAGGAAAGTTTTGGGACGAATTTATATGAATTATCCAGCGGGGGAAAGAAAGACCCCGCAATTTGCGATTATAACTCCCTTATAACCGGCGGGCGATATATTGCTGTTTGGCGTAGTTTAAAAAGGCTATACTGCTTATTTTCAAGAGGCATAGCTGCCGGGGAGGAAACAAATGAACGCAGCAGTTAAAAAGGCATGGAACATTATTGCGTGGATATTGGTAGCCTGCATTGTTCTGATGGCTGTGCTTTTGGCGGGAGTGAGACTGATTGGGCTTACCCCTTATGCGGTGCTCAGCGGAAGCATGGAGCCTGAGTATCATGTGGGCGCTCTTATCTATGTAAAAAAGGTTCGTCCCGAGGAAATCCGGGTGGGAGATGTCATTACCTTTGTGCTTAACAAAGACCTGACGGTGGTTACGCACAGAGTGGAAAAAACGGATTTGGCAAAGCATTGCTTTATTACGAAAGGCGATGCAAACGAGGCTCCGGACGGTACTCCTGTTTTGTTTGAGAATCTTGTAGGCAAGGCAGTATTTACCATACCCTATCTTGGCTACTTTTCAGACTGGATTGCAAGACCCCCGGGACTTTATGCGGGGGCTGCCGCTGGGGCAGTTCTTCTTATTTTTATTTTACTGCCGGATGTTTTAGACAAATACGGCAGAGAGAAGGGAAAAACAGGCAGTCCAAAGAAAAAAGAGCAGACTTTGCACGAAAGTGCATCTGAATAAACTATTATTTATCAGGAGGAAAAGTATGAAAAAAGTTCTGACAATCATTATCTCAATCGCGTTGGTGGCGGCGGTAGCCGTCGGAGGTACTCTGGCTTATCTGTCATCTACCGCAAATGACACAGAGCTCAAAAACACTTTCATAACCACCACGCCGGGCAGCAAGCTTGACATTACCCTTTTCGAGCACGAAGTAGATGAGAATACCGGTCTTAATCTCGAGGAAGGCGAATGGGTTACCGAAAACAATTATCCGATCATTCCCGGCGCGATTATGCATAAAGATCCGACTGTTACCGTTAAGGCCAACAGTTCCCCTTGCTATGTGTTCGTGTATGTGAAAGACGACGCAACGCTTAACGGCAAGGACGCTGCGGATATCGGGCAGATAAACTCGGACTGGGTTGCTGTGGATACTTATAGTTATCCCGGGCTGTATGCTTATAGGAGCGGAGATGTTGTGTCAACTTCAACTGCAGACAATGTCCTTCCGGCGGTATTTACCAGCATAACAATCAACAAGGATCTGACCGTAGCTGATACCAAATATACGCCGCAGGGCGAGATAAGCGTTAAGGCTTATGCATATCAGGCATCAGCAGGAGTTACATACGATGATGCAAAAACTGCGGCTATAAACCTGTTTTTCCCGGCTAATCCCTAAAAACAACATATAACTTTAATAAGCGTTTTGTTGTTTGGAAAGGACGGTAAATGAAAAGAAAAAGTTTGCTGCTCGGCATAGCGGCGTTAATGACGGCTGCGGCAACGGCTGTCGGAGGAACTCTTGCTTATTTTACGGGATCCGACAAAGCAGAGAACACTTTTACGGTCGGGAACGTCGCGATAGCGCTGTTTGAGCATGATGTCGAGAAGATAACTGATGAAAACGGAATATCGGAATGGGTCACAAAAGAAGAAAACGGCAAAAAAATCGAGGTGAAAGAGATTTCATACGAGGGAATATATCCCGGCGCGAAGCTTCCGAAAGACCCTACAATCCGGAATACAGGTGCAAATCCTGCGTATGTCCGCATGAAAGTTATATTAACCAATGCTTCTGCATGGAGCGAACTTCTTGGTGAAAATGTGCCGGATACGCTTTTTGAAAAAATTGCGGGGAAATGGACATTAGCGGGAAGCGCATACGATGAAGGCAAGGATACAATTACGTTTATCTGCAACTACAG
>JAAYWX010000283.1 GCA_012516225.1 Clostridiales bacterium | reverse complement strand
ATTGAATATACGCTGAATTTCAAAGAAGACGGCTCCTTTGTTATAAATCTGCTTCAGTGCCGACCTCTCTGTGTCTGGGAAACTGCCGCAAATCAGAACATACCTGAAATTTCAAAAGAAGACATGTTGTTTTGGGTGAGCAGGACATTTATGGGAAACAGTGCCAAAATCAGCATAGACGTAGCAGTATATATCGATTCAAGCGGCTACCATGCGCTTCCCTATAACAGGAAAAGCCTGATAGCCGGTATAATCGGAAAAATAAACCGATACTATGCAGGCAGCGGAAAAAAGCTTATGCTAATCAGCCCCGGTCGTATAGGCACCTCTTCTCCGGAACTCGGCGTTGCAGTCAACTTTTCCGATATCTCAAATTTCAGCGTAATCTGCGAATATGAGGATGCCGAAATCGGCTTCATGCCGGAACTGTCCTATGGAAGCCATATGTTTCAGGATTTGGTGGAGTCCGAAATGTTCTATGTCGCCATTATGAGCAGGCAGGGAAAATCCCCCTGTGTTTTCAACAAAGATTTTTGGGCGGCAGAACAATCTATTCTGAGCAGCATTCTCCCTGACCTTCAGAACCCTTTGGATACTGTGAGAGTCTATGAAACAAATCCGGAAAGACCGCTTAGCTTATATGCGGATTTCAAGAATGAAACAGTTACCTGCGGACTGTTCGGGAAATCTTCCGCTTAAACGAAAAACTGCCGGCAGCCGCTCTCCTTGCCGGCAGTTATGCAAATCATACCTTCACTATTCGGAACATTGCGTCCATTATATGCCATACCTGCGGGAATTCCTCTCCGAGCAGCCAGTAGCTGACCCCCTTAAGCCCGTATTTGCTTACGAGCAGGAATTTAGCGCGTGCGCTACGGGCATCTTCAAACCAGACCATATGGTGCTTGCTGTTGTCATCATAGTAAAAGAAATATGGCGACTGCGTCTTAACATCATACATGATTTCCGCACCTTCTTTTGCCGCCAAAATTACGGCGCTCTGCGGGCTTATGCGCTTTGCCCATTTTCCTCCCCGAACATACGGCAGTGTCCAGTCATAGCCGTACAACGGCATACCCATCAAAATCTTATTTGCCGGCATAACACTTACGGCATATTTGATGACATCTTCAACCAGATTTACAGGCGCCACAGCATAAGGAGGTCCTCCAGACCAGCCCCATTCATATGTCATAAGAATTACGAAATCAACAATATTGCCTACGGCTGCATAGTCATGCGCTCCATGCCACGCCCCTGTAAGGGTGTCTGACGTTTTGGGTGCCAAAGCAACTGAAACCGGAATATTAAGCGGCTTGAAGGTGCTCATCATACGCCTCAAAAAGTTGTTGTAAGCCCCTCTGTTGGCAGGAGAAATTCTCTCAAAATCAATGTTCAGTCCATAATAGCCCTTTGATCGGATAATACTAAGCATATTGTTTATCAATGTCTGCTGAACTGAAGGATTTGTCAGAATTGTATCAACAATATCCGTGCTGAAATTGCTTCCGGAAAAATTTGTAACGACCAACAGCGGTGCTATATTGTTGTCCTTACTGGCCTCCAAAATGGCTGAATCGTTCAGCGGGTTGATGCTCCCGTCCGCATTTACCGTATAGCTGAACGGTGAAATATATGTGAGATAAGGCCCCGCCCGCCCGATTATTTCCGCAGGCGATGGTACAGAAGGCTCTATATAGGCATTAACTTCTATGGCACCGTAACTGTCGGTCAGTTCGGGTATTTTAATAATCTGGCCTATATTAAGCATGAAGGGGTCTGTCAGACCGTTTAACCGTATAATGCTTTCGGGAGATACTCCGAATTTTTTTGCGATTAAATAAACAGAGTCGCCCGCCTGCACTTTATAAGCTCTTTCGGTTGTCGGGATAACCAGCGACTGTCCTATAACCAAGTACGGAATTTGTCCCAGTTTGTTTACGCTTGAAATCGTATCGGCATCCACTCCGAAACGCTTTGAAATCTGATAAAGAGTGTCGCCGGCTTGAACAACATAGGTTATCATATCAGCTTTCCTTCCAATCTTAACCTTTACTATAAATTTCCGGATTCTGCGGAGAGGATAGGCGCAGGCGTTCCAATTTCCCCTGCGCATTGGCTTTTTATAAAATATATACGCGTACTTTCAATTCCTTTTGTGACACAGACGGATTGGGGATTAGCGCTTTCCATAAAGCGGTATTTTGAACGCTCCAAACTCATTATATTATCATTTAGCTGTTCTGGTGTTACCGAACGCAGCTTTTATACCGCCAAAGCGCCAAACTTTGTCAGTCGCATAACATCTGCTTTGACCGCTATAAAACAATCGGATGAAGTATAACCACTCATTATTGCGGTATAAAGATGATTTGCTTTACTTTTGAACTTGTTTTTGCTATAATATCATATGGTTTTGATATGCGCCCGTAGCTCAGATGGATAGAGCAATGGCCTCCGACGCCATGTGCCGCTGGTTCGAGTCCAGTCGGGCGTACCAAAATATGTTATATAAAAGAGTCAGCCTTATAAAAGGCTGACTTTTTTATATAACATATCTTAAAACCCTACCGCGCCTAAAAAGGGCTTGTTTCCCACAGGAAGTGGGAAACAAGCCCTTACAATCATTTATTTATAATACTTCTAATAATAAATTTTGCTATTTCTGAGTAAGAGTATCAACAACACCGACAAGCCTTCCTATTTCAGGTTTCGTAATCTGCTCGTCAGCTCCTAATTCTTTTCCTTTTATCCTCATTTCTGCGCTGATGAGAGATGAGAATATAACAAGCGGAATGTGCTTAAGCGCAGGATCCGTTTTCACAAGCTTGGTAAGCCTGTGTCCGTCCATCTCCGGCATTTCGATGTCGGTAATTATGCAGTTTACAAAATCGTTTATATTGTCCCCACCGTCACGTATCTCACAGAGATAATCCCATGCTTCCTGTCCGTTGTTAAACTTAACGGTATTTACATATCCAGCCTTGTGAAGGGCATCAATTATCATTTTGGAAAGGAGGACGGAGTCCTCGGCAATCAGAATGTGGACATTATTCCTTATATTATTACTGCCGCCCAAATTCTCTATTGTTTCATACTGAATGCTTGATTCGGGGCAGATTTCAGCTATAATAGCCTCAAAGTCCAGAATAGTGATAAGTTTATCCTCAAGCTCAACAATTCCTGTAGCCACGCCTTCTCTGCCGCCGTAGATTACGGGATCCGGTTTCTTTAGCTGAGTCCCGTAAATTCTGTCAATTCCTACAACTGTATGGACATGGAACGCATATTCGCTGTTATTAAACCCTGTGATAATGAAAATATCCCTTTCAGGCTTTGGGGAAGGGCCGAGTTCGAGATATGCCGCAAGATTTATTACCGTCAGCACTTTGTCTCTCGGCTTAAAAATCCCCTCAACATACTGATTGGATTTCTGCATGGGTTTAACCGGCTCAACCATCATTATTTCTCGCACCTTAGCGACATTGATGCCGAAAAGCTGATCGCCGATAGTAAACTCCATAATTTCCAGTTCGTTTATCCCCGACTCCAGTAATATCTCCGGCTGCTTTTTATTTGCCATGCATAATCGACCCCTTCACTATTTATTTTTGGTAATAATATGTGCCAAAATTCCGAAAAGCGTCCATTCTTATTTTTACAACTATTAGTAAACCCATTCTCCCTTATTTACGGATTTTATCCTCATAAGGCCGTCATCAGATCCTATATACAATGTACGTCCGTAATTTTTGCCTGTATCTTCCGCAACAATTGGTATTTTCAGCCGCGCGAGTTCCTTTTTTACCGCTATTACGTTTCTCTCTCCTATACCGGCAATATTGGCATTATTTATAGGCGCAAACATCTGAGCTCCTCCGGCTATCTTTGCCCTGATGCGGATTTTTACAGCTCCAGAGTTTATCATTTTCTGCATAAGCAGTTCAATGGCCGTATCTGCATATTTCCCGTATTGTGCTGCAAAACGTGAATCTGAAAACTCGGTTATTGTAGGCAGCATAATGTGCGAAAGGCCCGCTATCTTAGCTACAGGGTCATAAAGGCAAATTCCCACGCATGACCCAAGCGCATATGTGACCAAAATATCGCCGCCTATGGCGATATTATAGTCTGATATCCCAACAACAATTGTTTTGCTCATGAACCCAGCCCCAAACTATCCATTATTTTTTTGAGGCCATCAACCTCGGGAATGAGCAGAATATGGCTCGATGCCCCGACTTGATCGTGACCAAATTCGTCTTCTATAACTATTATTTTATCGCTTATATTTGCATAGTAAATAGCCGGAACGCTAAGAAGAGCGCCCGCCATGTCAACATTCATTGTAGGTATGGAAACGTCTATTGTAAGACCGGTCAAAGATGACATAGCATTTACATATGAACCGGCCATAATGTTTCCTACTTCCTGAATAGTACTCTTGTCCATATCGTCAAGCTCGGAATATCAGTCAAACTCCTAACCCACCAGCGAGTTAAGCACCATATGCGCAAATTCCTTGTGGAGCAGGAACATTATCATTCCGGTGACATCACCGCTCATGCCGAATAGAATTCCAACAAGAAGCTGTTCCGGTCCTCCAAGTTCCTCGCATACGGCGTTATAATCCAAAACCTTGATTTTAGGAACAGCCATGTTGACCGCTCTTTCAAGCATAGCCGAAAGTGCCGTTGCCGCATTTCCGGAACCGATGTTGCCGATTTCCCTCAGCGCATCCAACTGCATTTCGCTCAAATCACCGTAGTTGTTTAATGCCATACTTACCTCCAGATATATTTCCTGAAATCTGTTTGGAGTTTTCAGAAAATATTGTATTATTCTCCCGCGCATGAAACTATGATCTTAATGAATTAATTGTCTGCTCCACTTCATCCGCCGTCTGACCCACCCGTGCGCTTAACTGATATCCTCTCTGTGCCATAATAAGGTTTATCATTTCATCCGGCATTGATACTCCAGACTGTTCGAGATATCCGGAAAGCATTTCATAACTCCCTGCTGCAGCGACCGTAGCCGCCCCGGTCAGCTCATTCGCACGGTAGCGGTTTGAGGATACAGGAATAAGCGCTTCCGGATTTGCAAAATTGAATACCCCTATTTGATCTTTAAATTTGCTTGTATCTATCGAAACCGAATTGGATGATGTTGCTGAAGATGAATTCGTACCTATAACCGCAGAAATTCTCCTGCCGTTTTTATCAAGAACATAATCTCCGTTCTGATTTACAAGATAAGCTGTCATTCCCGAAACGCTGAGGTGGAAAGACCCGTCCCTTGTATAAACGGTTTCTCCTCCCGATTCGACAGCAAACCATCCGTTTCCAACAATGGCAAAATCAAGCTCTCCCGATGATGGAATAGGTGTGCCTTGTCCTGCGTTAATTCCGGTATAAACAGTTTTGACTCCATGGCCGGTAAGCACATCTGCGGAATTTACATACATCTCCGTATAAAGCAGGTCATTGAATGTTGTTTCAACGGGTCTATAGCCATTGGTGTTAACATTCGCAATATTGTTTCCGATAACATCCATTCTGCTTTGGAATGCGTTCAATCCGGAAGCTCCGGTATAAAAAGCGGTATTCATATATTTTCAGCCTCCTATATTGAAGCAATCTGCGATGCAGCCTTGCGGTCAATGGAATCGATTATTTTGAGGGCAGTGGAGCAACTCTGCAAACTTCTCTGAGCCGCTATCATATTTGTAAGTTCGGTGTTCATATTGACGTTCGATTTTTCTATGCTGCTTTGAATAAGCTGATAATTCGCAGAAACATTGAGGGGCCCCTGCGATGTAAACATCCCGTTTGTTTCTCTTTGGAGCGTTGTAT
>JAAYWX010000282.1 GCA_012516225.1 Clostridiales bacterium | reverse complement strand
TATATTCCGATACCGTATCCCGACCCGCAGATTCTACGGATTGTATCCGGAGAGGCTGACACGTCTTCCTCTGTTACAAAAAAGCAGGCTTTTAAGCCATAGCTATCAAGGCTGTCCAGCATATCATCGCTTGGGAGTCCTATAAAGCAGAGCGAAACGCTTGTGCGGCTGTCGTGAATTGTTTCACTCGGCTGCGGTTGGGAAGGAGCCGGAGTAACAGGAGAAACCGTTCCAAAATACTCGTTGTATCTGCTACGCATGAGAGATGTGGCCGCATCAAGAAACTGCATATCTGTAAGTACTTCCCCGCCGTTTTTTATTCTCACTATATCGCCATAACCTATGCCGCTTATGTATGAATAGTAAATTCCAAAATAACCGCAAACCCATGCAACAGGTACATAGACCTGACTGTTTTTAAATATAGCCGAAACTGAGTATGTTGTTCCGTTTGAGTCATAGCTGTTTCCCGAATTCAGCTCAAAAAAAATCTGTTTGCTTGAGTTGTAGAGCATAGCTGTCGCATTGGCCTCAAAATAACTGTAATAAATTCCAAAAGATGAAAATACTTTGCAGGGGACATAGAGTATTCCGCCTGAATATACGCCGGTAGAACCGAGATCCAGCAGAGTATCATTGACCGCTATAAAACATAGCCCGGAATTATCGGCAGAAACGGAAACAGCAAATGGTACTGCAAGAATAACAGCCGTTAAGACCAGGGAAATTATCTTTCTTTTCACGGATTCACTCCCCTTCCAGAAAATGTTGCGCTCCAAACAAACAGATTAAAAATATCAGATTTCGGTATCAGTTATTCTAACATATAAATCTGAGCGAGGCAAGCAACGTAAGAATCGAAAAGTGAAATAATAAATTGTATTTTGAAGAAATAGGTGTTGACAAAGTTAAAAATACATTGTAAAATAGCAAGGCGCTTATGGCCCAGTAGTTCAGTTGGTTAGAACGCCAGCCTGTCACGCTGGAGGTCGACGGTTCGAGCCCGTTCTGGGTCGCCATAAGCTGTTATAGCTCAGTAGGCAGAGCACATCCTTGGTAAGGATGAGGTCACCAGTTCGAATCTGGTTAACAGCTCCACAAAAACCCCTGTATTCTCAGTGAATACAGGGGTTTTTGTTTTTTGAAATTTTTATATTGGCAGTAACTCGGCAGTAATCGCAATCTTTACACAAAATCGAAAAAAGCACACTATGATTTATGAACTGAACCAGAGTTAACTGACAAAGAATAAAAGTAACCGCTCAATAATGGAATGCTGAAAAACAAGTACCGGGGCTAAGATTTTGATCTCAGTCCCGGTACTCATTAATATTATCGCAAGTGCGGCAGTGGCGGCGAACATGGTATACCGATATTTTCCATTTGCCGCGCTTCAGCCCCGGTATATTGTTCTTCTGACACCACGTTTTTGCCGGTTTTCCCCTTGCACCACATTCTTTAATTAGTTCCTGCCGGTTTTTGTATTTCGGCATGAAAACACATTTTCCTCATTTTTCTTAATGTATCTTCTTATTTCTGCGTCCTTTTTTAAAGGCAGTCGTACCATTGTGGGATTAAATAAGCGGCTCACTATGCCGTTGCTAAGATTTGGGTGCTGATTGATATTATCTGCATCTTTTACAGTATATAACGCTATTTATCCCCCTATGGGGCTTGAATAAAAACAATATTTATGCAAAGATTGCTGTAATTGCACGATAATGGGCTCTAAAACTTTATTATCCAGATTTTATGGTTTTAGGGAACGAAAGAAAGGAGTTATTTTTAAATGAAAAAATCTATTGTGCTAATTTTGTCCTTTACTCTTATCGTCTGCCTTTTTGCCGGATGTTCAAACGATAAGACAACAAAAAATTCAGTTGAGCCATCGGCTTCTGCAGCTTCGGATTCTCCCGCTTCAGAAAGTAGGATAATTAAGGACAGCCTCGGAAGAGAAGTAGAGATACCATCAACCATAAATACAATTGTTCCGCTTGGAAACACTCCGCGCATGATAACTTACCTTGGGCTTGCCAATAAAGTTGTCGGAATAGGTGAATGTGAACACGCTAAGAGTCCTATTCAGGCATATGCTTTTGTAAATAAGGATCTATGGGCAAACCTTCCCAATGTCGGAACGGACGCAATGGGTGCTACAG
>JAAYWX010000438.1 GCA_012516225.1 Clostridiales bacterium | reverse complement strand
TTCTTAACCTCGCCGAAAGACCAGCTCCGAATCATCTCGGGGGACGCGATGCCTATCTGAATGGCATCAAAAGATGAATAACTCATATCCGTACCTCCTCATCCGATATATCTCCGCTTTCGTCAATTAAATCATAATCGTCTTCGGGATTTTCAATAGTATAGCCGGAAGCCTCAATCTCACTTTCGTCCGCTTGATAGAAGTCATCCCTGAAGTCCGGCGTAAAGTCATCGTCGTCCTCATCTTTCAGTTCTATCTCTTCACCGTTCTTATCAAGTACACGGACATCAAGGCAGAGCGACTGAAGCTCTTTGACAAGGACTTTGAACGACTCAGGCACCCCTGGCTGCGGAATGTTGTGTCCCTTGACTATGCTCTCATAGGTTCTCACGCGGCCGGTAACGTCGTCCGACTTGACCGTAAGGATTTCCTGAAGAGTATATGCCGCACCGTAAGCTTCAAGTGCCCAAACTTCCATTTCACCGAAACGCTGTCCGCCGAACTGTGCTTTGCCGCCGAGAGGCTGCTGGGTAACAAGGCTGTACGGTCCCGTGCTCCTTGCGTGAATCTTGTCGTCTACCAAGTGGTGTAGCTTGAGGAAGTAAACATATCCCACCGTAACCGGATTGTCGAAAGGCTTGCCCGTACGTCCGTCGTAAAGTATGCTCTTTCCATCGGGGCTCAATCCTGCAAGTTCAAGCGTTTCATGGATATCCTGCTCATTGGCTCCATCGAAAATCGGCGTGGCGACTTTCCACCCGAGAGCACGGGCGGCATATCCAAGGTGAACCTCAAGAACCTGCCCGATGTTCATTCGGGAAGGAACGCCCAGCGGATTTAAGACAATATCAAGCGGCGTTCCGTCCGGCAGGTACGGCATGTCCTCTTTAGGCAGAATTCTTGATACAACGCCCTTGTTTCCATGGCGTCCGGCCATCTTGTCTCCAACGGAAATTTTGCGTTTCTGCGCTATATAAACTCTTACAACCTCGTTTACGCCGGGTGAAAGCTCATCTCCGTCCTCTCTGGTAAAACGCTTTACGTCAACGACTATGCCCGACTCTCCATGCGGGACTTTGAGCGATGTGTCGCGGACTTCTCTCGCCTTTTCACCAAAAATCGCTCGAAGAAGTCTTTCTTCGGCAGTCAGATCCGTTTCGCCTTTCGGCGTAACCTTTCCTACAAGGATATCGCCGCTGTGAACCTCGGCACCTATGCTGATGATTCCCCTGTCGTCAAGGTATTTCAGCGTATCCTCACCGACGCCGGGAATATCGCGTGTTATCTCTTCTGGTCCGAGTTTTGTATCGCGGGCATCGCACTCATATTCTTCAATATGAATTGAAGTAAACGTATCATCCATGACAAGGCGTTCATTAAGCAGGATAGCGTCCTCATAGTTATAGCCTTCCCATGTCATGAATCCGACAAGGATGTTCTTTCCAAGGGATATTTCCCCATTGCTTGTGGCGGGGCCATCAGTAATAACGTCGCCTTTTTTTACTCTTTCTCCTACGGAAACAATAGGGCGCTGGTTAATGCAGGTGCCCTGATTGCTCCTTGCAAACTTTATAAGTTTGTAATCTTTTGTCGTACCGCTGTCATATTTTAT
>JAAYWX010000281.1 GCA_012516225.1 Clostridiales bacterium | reverse complement strand
TTTTTATAGCTTTCTTTTATTTTATTTTATTTGTAGAATTATTTTAATAGAAGTAAAAACGGGAATCAATGGGAATACTGTTGCTTTTCGTTGCGGACAAATCGGGAGTTCCGAAAAATTTCTTTTATGCGCTTCTCGTGGATATGAAAGTTTTCGGACTTTCCTCATTTTTTAATAAACGGGGGCTTGCAGATGGATAAAATGAAAATAGCCGCTGATTTAGTGCGCAGTGGCGAAATCACATATATCGATTATGTAAGCGAAATATCCGCAGCCGAGATGGATATATCAGAAGGCAGATTCCGTCCTTGGGATGTGTCATACTGGAAAACTGTCAGACGTGCCCACAGCGATGGGAAAAAGGTCGTTTTTGTCAGCGGTCCTGTCCCGCCGGAAGTTCTGTATGCTATGGACTGTATCCCCTTTTATGTGGACTTTTTCCCGTCCCGGCTCTTGCAGAACGCTTATCTTTCCTCTTGGCTTATCGGCGAAACAGAAAAAAAGGTAAATCCTGATCTGTGCCGTCTAAACAAAATCCAAATCGGATCTCTTCTTGCGGGAAATATGGGAGTTATACCTGACGCTTATATTTCCGCGCCTATTCCTTGCGACTCTGCCCGCACAGCCTATTTTTCAATGGAACGGCTTATAAAAGCGCCCTCTTTCCACTTTGATATTCCCATATGCAGGAATAGCCGTAGCCTTGACTATATAGAGGTTCAGTTCGGTGCTTTTATAAATTTTATTGAGCGAATAACCGATAAAAAGCTTGATTGGGAATCTCTTAGATACCGTATCGATTTGTCCAACAAATCAGCGGAGCTTCTCGAAAGGTGCTCGCTGCTGCGCAAGGTTCGCCCCTGTCCCATGTCCTCCCATATGAATATCTGGAACGAGCTTATGAACGCTTTCGCGCCGACCGAGGAAATGCTCTCTCTGCTTCAGAAAGAACTTGAAATTTGCCGCAGCCGCATTGAAACCGGAGAAAGTCCTTGTCCTGATGGGGAAAAACACAGGCTGCTGTTAATGCACAATATGTTGTGGCAGGGGCTTGACCTGATGGACTGGCTGGAAAGCGAATACGGCGCTGTAACGGTTATGGACGGGTATTCTTTCCGCAAACGTGAATTTTTCGATCATCCTGATGACAGGGCAGATTGCTTCAAGATAATGTGCAGAAGGATGCTTTACGGGTCAACAGCTCACGGGGCGGGTGCTTTCGGGGATGACATTCTTGATGCGGCATACGGCGTTATAAATGATTACAGCGCCGACGTTTCTATTTTTCTTGGCAGCTCCGGTTGCCGGCATGAATGGGCGTCTCTGAAAATGCTGACAGATTCTATTTTTGATAAATTCGGTATCCCCACATTGATTTTTGTTATTGACAACGCAGATATGAATTACAAATCAGACGGGGAAATAAAATCCGCTATATCACAATATATGGATACCGTTATAAATAAAAATTAGCAGAAAATCGCTTCCGGTATGGTGTCTGATTAGATAAAAAACACCGCATAAATCACTCTCTTAAAACTATGCCAAAACAAAGGAAGATTTCTCATGTCTAAAAACTCACGCAAACTTATTTGCGCAATTTTAATAATATCTTTTGTGTTTTGCTTTTTGCCCCAGACATTTGCTGATGCCGTCGTTTCTTTCAGCGACGTCAGCAAAAACGACTATTTTTATACCGAAGTAACTGAAATGAGCCGGACGGGCGTCGTCAGCGGATATGGCGACGGAAGTTTTCTTCCGCAAAATCCGGTCAAACATGCCGAGGCAATAAAGCTTGTCTGCTCAATGGCAAAAATAAACTATGCCGGCTATTCCGGCAAAACCTCCCCTTGGTATTCAGACGTATGGAAATGGGCGCAGGATCGCGGAATTGTTTCCTCTGGTACAGATCCGAACGCCTATGCGACAAGAGAAAATATATGCTCTTACATTGCCGGAATATACAAGTTGGACGTTAGCAAAACAATTTCAAACGTATTTTCGGATACGGATTCAAAAATCGCTAATACTTTATATGATTACGGCGTAATAAAAGGTATCCCCAACGAGGATGGAACAGTTTCTTTTGGCGGCTCTCAAAACGTAAAACGCTGCGATACCTGTATAATGCTTTACCGTCTGAACGAAAAAGTGTCGCTTCCCAATTGGTCGGAATCTTTTTTGCTTGACAAGAGCCATTACTCTGTCTCACGCCCAGCTTCTTTTGCGAATTTTGACGACTATGCCAATGCATGGAGCTATATGCTTGTAAACAAAGTTCTCAAAGACAGTTTCCAGATTAAGCTTACCTGCACAAAAGCCCAGCTTGAAGAATTGTCGGAAGACATCCAGCTTGCATATATCTTTGCGGCACTTGACTACATGGAATACGCCTCTTTTTTGGACCAGTGGGGAGTCGAGGCAAGCTACAGCATAGACCGTAGCGGAAACTGCATAAACCCAATGTTTACTCTGACTCTTTCCAACAGCTTCGGTCTGCCCGAACAGGAACTTAAAAGCCAAATAACGAGTTTTGAAAACACCTGCGACCAGATAGTCACAAAGCTGTATGCTCAAGGTCCGCTGAGCACAAATATGTCAGTAAGGCAAAAGGCGCTCGTGCTTTATAAGTACGTTGCCTTCAACACCAAATATGATACCGGATATAATTACTACAACGGATACGACGCCGCTGTACGAGGAACTGCCGTATGTCAGGGCTATACGGCTATGTATAACTACCTTTGCAATATTGCAGGGGTTCCGATGGAATGCATGACCGGAACTGTGGGTGAGGATGCGCATGCATGGTCCTGCATTTATATAGACGGAACTCGCTATAATATTGACTGCACATGGGGCGACCCCATCCCCGACAGGCCCAATTACTGTGACGAAACATGGTTTTGGGTAACGGACAGTTTTTTGAAAACCGGGAACAATTCACGCACATTTGACTTCGACATTCCCGCCTGAATTTTAAAATCACCAACCGCCGCCGAGAATCTTTCGGCGGCGGTTTTATCGTTTTTCGTGCCAGTTGCACGGCTTTTAACATCGCAGTTTATTCTTTATTTTTAATATCACATATAAAAGCCACAATCGTCAAAATGCTCTCCACAAACATAGTACATGCCATAATATAAACATTTTCTAAATCTCTACAAATGTAGGCTCGTGTCCAATGGCCGGAAGCAGCCTGTAAAGCAAATCTTCAGTTTTAAATTTTATACTACTGGTATTTGCACACGGATGACAGGCGAAAAATTCCTGATTGCGTATATCTTTATCTATAAGCAGCCTGACGCGGTTTTCATTATCGTTCATGAGCCCCATAACGCTCACACTGCCGGGACGCAAATGCAAAAATTTTTCCATATATCGCTCGTCTGCAAAATGCAGTCTTGAAATTCCAAGCTGCTTTGAAACTACGGATGTCTTAAACTGTTTGTCCGCCGGCAAAATAAGAAGATAAAACGAATTTTCCTGCCTGTTGCACAAAAAAAGATTCTTGCATATCCTTGTTCCTAATACTGCGGAACGTTCAAGGCAAACTTCCATCGTATCAGCCGGTCCGTGGTCAACGCGGCTATATTCTATGCCAAGCCTGTCAAGCAGATCGTAAGAGCGCATTTCCACTTCGCTCCTTCCGGTACAATTTTCCGGTCTGCCGATATTCATTTCCATGCTGTGTCCCTCCGGAATATATCTTTGAAAGCAATTTTTGTCTGCCTTAAAAGATACCATAATGTTTCAACGCGGACAAGTTTCCGCAAACTTTCTGTCAAACTTTCCCGCCGTTGACCTTCTTCGGAACGGAATGTATAATTCAGTTAAAATATTCCTTCCAGCCGTGAGGTGTTTATGAACCCTTTTCCTTACTCCCTTGATAACAAACGCTACAGAACCCTTGCATATGAAAACAGCTTTCACGGAAAGAAAATATATAAAGCCGTTATAGATGCAGGGCTGACCTGTCCGAATATCGACGGTTCAAAATCAACCGGAGGCTGCATTTACTGTTCCGGCGGCAGCGGCTATTTTACCGCAAGTTCCTCTGTCCCCATTGAAAAGCAGATAGAAGCTGAACTTGCAAGAATCCGCCGCAAGTCGCCGGAAGCGGAAGCCGTGGCTTATTTCCAAGCCCATTCCAATACTTACGCTCCCGCGTCTCTTCTGAGGGAAATGTATGAAACGGCGATTTCACACGAAGGAATATGCGGTCTATCCATCGCTACGCGGGCAGACTGCCTTTCTGCCGAAGCGCTGGACTGTCTTGCCGAATTTAATTCCCGCACACGAC
>JAAYWX010000280.1 GCA_012516225.1 Clostridiales bacterium | reverse complement strand
CGCGAAGAGCGGCTTGATGTTCTTGAAAAGCGCATGGAAGAACTTGGACTCAAAAAAGAGGATTACTGGTGGTATCTTGACCTGCGCCGTTACGGTTCATGCAGGCATGCCGGCTATGGTCTTGGTTTTGAGCGCCTTATCATGTACCTTACCGGCGTGAGCAATATACGCGATGTCCTGCCTCATCCGCGAACGGTAGGTACGGCGGATTTTTAATAAAGCTATTTTAAAAAAGCTTTACTAAAAATAAATATGGCTTATGGCTTTTCAAAATTAAGTAAAATTAAATGATACCTTAGACAGGGGCCAAAATAAAACATCATATGATGGATAGCAATAGTAAAATAATGGAACGGGAAAAACAGCCAATGTTTTTTAAGACTTGCAAATGGCGTTTATGGACTGATAAACAGTGAAATTCACTGCCATCAACACAAACGCCGAATTTGTCATAAATATCTTTTCCATGACGTTAACATACCGTAAAACCATTGGCATTACTGCAAAAACGGCTCTCCGCGGCGTAGAAATACGCTCCGCGGAGAACCGCTTTTTTATGTATAGTAAGTGTTTAAAACTTTAATAATGATAATGACGGAAAAGGATTTATTATATTGTCTTTTGTTATTCCCACTTCGACATCGTAAACCATTTTTATGTTTTGAACGGTCAATATATCACGCGGCGCCCCATAGCTTATGATGCGCCCTTGAGACATCCAGCGCGATTTTATCCGAGTAGTGAGATGCCATATTAAGGTCATGTACTACCATGATAACGGTTTTACCAAGCTTAGATGCTATTCCCTTGCTATTGACATTATTTCAATCTGATTTTTAATATCCAAATTGCTGGTCGGCTCATCGAAAAGAAAGGCGTCAGGTTCTTGAACAAGCGCCCTTGCTACCAGCACTTTTTGTTTTTGGCCTCCTGAAAGCTCTGAAAATTTCATATTTGCAAGATCTACTATGTCAAGTTTTTTCATGGCACTCATAATAACGGCCAGATCCGAAGCTTTGATTTTCCAGTTAAGATACTGCCGCCTGCCAAGGAGAATATAGTCAATTACGCTTCCGCTCATGCTGTCACTGGAGATTTGCGGAACATAGCCTATTTTGCGTGCTATCTGCCACGGCTTCGCTTTTGTAATATCCAGATCGTCAAATAAGATCTTCCCGCTCGATGGAGTGTTTATTTTATTTATACATTTTATAAGAGTTGTTTTTCCTGAACCGTTTGGACCGACAATGGAAACAAGTTCTCCGCTTTCAATGCTGAGCGAAACGCTTTTTAAAATCTGCTTATCCGACCGGTAGCCAAAGCAGAGATTTTCGACTGTAAGCGGCATCAGATTTTCCTCCTCCGTATGACAAGATACAGGAAAAACGGCACTCCGATAAATGACGTAATAATTCCGACAGGAATTTCAACCGGAGAAAACATTGTTCTTGCCAGCGTATCCGACAAAAGCAAAAGCAGTGCGCCCATTAAAGCGGAAGCGGGGATGCAGTAGCGATAGTCGCTTCCTATAAGCATTCTTGTGACATGTGGAGAGACAAGGCCGACAAAGCCGATTACACCGGTAAACGCAACGGATGTGGAGGTTAGAACAGTTGTAACGACGAATGTAAGTATCTGCATTTTCTTGTAGTCAACACCCAAAGACGAGGCTTCTTCACAGCCCATTGCCATTACATTCAAATTCCATCCGTTAATCATGCACACAACAAAACAGATTGAAAAAGCTGTGAGGAGCAGTCCGACAACGTTCCAACGAAGCCCTGAAAGGCTTCCCATGCTCCAAAATACAAGTTCAGGCAAGCTGTGAACATCAGAAATGTATTTAAGTGCAGAAACAAGCGCAGAAAACAGATAACCTATAGCTACTCCGGACAATATAAGCGTTTTATTGGAGTGATTGGTCAGTTTCGATATCGTATAAACCAAAACCATTGTAAGAATTGAAAAGAAAAATGCAAAAACCGGCGTTAGATAATAACCGAACCCCAGTATGGACAGCTTTGCGGACAGGACTATTGCGAGGCTTGCCCCGAAAGAAGCACCGTTAGAAACTCCAAGAGTATATGGGCTTACGAGGGGATTTTGGAAAATCCCCTGCATAACAAGTCCGGCCATTGAAAGAGAAGCTCCGGATAATACTGCGCAGAATACACGGGGAAGTCTGATATCCATAACAATTCTGCGCTGCATATCGGATATTTCCGCTCTATCAGAAAAAAATCCGGCAAGCACTTTTAAAACAGTGGACAAATTGACAGATGAAGAACCGACGGAAGCTGATATCGCAATCAAAGCAATCAGCATGAAAAACAGCACGAGAATAAGCCGCCTTCCCTTTGCCCGATATGTATTATATTTTTGAAGCTCCCTTTCAATAGCCTGTGCGCTGTCCATATCAGTCTATGTAACTCCAAATACCCGTTTTTTCTGTGCCCCAGTATTTTTTCAGCATATCATTCAGATATTGATCTGGGTCAATGTCTTTAAATTTTTCGGGGTACGCTGTTTTTGCCATATATAAAGGCGCGATTGCGGTACCCAATGGATTAGTTCCGATTTTTGAGGAGAGGATAAGCACTTTGCCGTTTTTAACTGCATCAATATCGCTCCAGCCGGGGCGGCCGGCTATTGAGGTGTACAGATCTTTAACCGCCTTATCGTCAGTGATATCGGCTCCAAGAATCTTTTTCGTGCTTGAAACCATTTTGACCATCATTTGAGGATTTTTTTCCAAAATCCATTCATCGCTTATTTCGGGATAGGACTCATTAGCATCAGAGGTAAGGCTGTTTAAATTCGCCATTTGCATAAGCTCCGTTCCGCCTGAACCCTTCCCAACGGATTTGTAATCTGTATAGCCTTCGTAGTAAACGGTTATAGGGTCAACATCCTTTGTACGTTCCGCTACAAGTTCCTGTATCTTTTTTATATCCCCAAGAAATTCATCCGCCTTGTCTTCGGCTCCGAGCATTTTTCCCAATGTTTTGACTTCAGTAGGGATAACGGAGGGAACGTAAAGGTCAAACATAATAACGGGGATGCCTGCATCGGTAAGCTGCTTTGCTATTCCGTTGTCAAGATAGCTGGAGTAGCCTATTACCGCATCGGGCTTTGCCTCCATAATTTTTTCCACGTTCGGTTTTTTCCAGTCACCATATTTTTCTTTAGTCAGTGCTGAAGCAGGGTAATCCACAGTATCGCCCACGCCGCAGACAATGCTGTCTTTTCCGAGAACGTATATCATCTCATAGACAGCTGAGTTTAGAACTATGACTTTGTCAAGCTTCATAGGAAGCTCGAATTTGTTGCCGTAGGTATCGGTAACGGTTTCCGGCTCTGCCTGAGCGGAGCTTGCGGGCAGTGACGCTTCGGGCGACGTTTTTGGCGATGTGTTCTGTCCGCAGGAAGCCATGCTGAAAAGCAGCATAACCGCAAGAATGACTGAAATTGTCCTTTTCATATAATTTTCCCCTTTGCTGATTTTTATCTAAGCATATTGTGCATATGCTCAAGGCCTTTTTTCATCGTGTCAAGCTCTCCAATATCTTTAACATCAATGGAGCTGCCTTGAAAATCCCCCATATTTTTTCCCATACTTTCTTCGAGAACGCCTTCAAGTTCTATATAGCTGTCCTGAAGCGTTTCAAGGAGTCCGTCTGCGGGCTGCCATAGTCCCCTCTTATATGCTTCCATAAGCCTTCGGGACATTTCCTCCATCGCCCAAGGATTGTTTTCTTTAAAAAACTCGAAATTTTCCCTGTTTTCGATATATGTTTTTGTTATCTCGTCAAATACCCAGCCGCCAACTTCATCCGTTGTAGCCTGCCAGCCGTATACTCTGCCGACGCGCTTTGAAATATCTCCGGCACCCTTGTAGCCATGACGCTTCTGCCCCTCTATCCATCTGGGATTCAAAAGCTTTGACCGAACTATGCGCGAAAGTTCCTCTGCCATGGTACGAACTTCAATGTTGTTTGCCTCGCGGCTGTCTCCGTAATATGTTCTGACATCTTTGCCCGAAAGTTCCCTTGCCGCTGCTGTCATGCCGCCCTGAACACCGTAATAGCAGCAGCAGCCGAGCAGGTCGTGTTCGTCGGTCATCACTTTGTTATAGGTTATCTCGACGGTTTTCAGGCTGTTTTGCAGAGCTTTATACGCTTCTTGTCCGTATCCCGCGCGACCGTATGAGTAGCCGTTGAAAAATGTATAGACATCTACCATCTCACTGCGTTCTTTCCATGCGGAGGCATAAACCTGCAGCGTTATTCCGTTGAGATATGTGCCGGGGCGGGCGCCGAAAATGCGGCCCGCAGCTTGTTCAAAGCTCATTTGCCCTTCTGATATGTTTTCAAGAGTGTGCTTGCGCAGATAATTTCTGTCTAAAGGCTCATCAAGTGCGGCAACCGCAAGTATAGCCTCATCCAACAGCTCATAGCGGCTTTGGAAATTATCGCGGAGTATTCCGGAAAGCTTGACTGAAACATCTATTCTCGGTCTGCCGAGGTCTTCAAGCGGGATTATTTCAAATCCCTTCACTTTCCCGTTGGGCTGCCACTTTGGGCGAACGCCGATAAAATACATGAGCTGCGCCATTCCCTCTCCGCCGCCCCACATGAGATCGTTGCACATCCAATACATTCCGAAACTCTCCGGATAGCGGCCTTCATCGCTCATAAATTTGTCAATAACGGCATTGGCGAGGCGCTGTCCGATTACCCATGCCGCCTTTGTCGGAACTGTATCGGGGTCCATTGTGTAGAAGTTCCTTCCCGTTGGTATAACGTCGTCTCTGCCGCGGGTCACAACTCCGGCAGGTCCCGGAAGAACATATTCCGCATCCATGGCGCCCAGAAGATTCTCCATCTCGGCAGATTTGTCAACTCTTGTGTTAAGGTCGAGCAAATGCTCGGAAAGCCCGTTGATTTTTGAAATAAAAGATGTATCCGCAAAGCGGTAAGTCCCGGTTTTATCAATGGATTCATCTATTGGTGCACCCTTAAGCAGACGGCAAATTACCTCTCGCCCGATAACATCAAGATCCGCAAGTACCGAACCGTTGGATTTTCCGGCTTTTTCGCAGAATTTTTCGGGATTTTTCAGCAGATATGAAAAGTCCAGCCCATAGAGAGAGCACAGCAGAGAACGGATAGCGGGAGTGTCGCCGCTTTCATATCGCATTATTCCGTAAAGCAGATCAATTCTCCGTTCCCCCGAAGGTATTTGCCCAAAAATATGCATGCCGTCCTGTATCTGAGTGTTTCGGATAAGGGTCAGGAGCTTGTGCACCTCTGCTGTTATCTCGGACATATTCTCATGTTTAAGCTCGGTTTTAATTTGGTTTTTCAATGTGCTTTCTTCAATTGCCGCTAAAATCTGATGCTGAAACTGATGGGCATGCGTACGGTCTGTGAGGCGGGCATTTTCGTATTGCTCAATAAGCTGATCTATCTTTTCCAAGTCGTCGTATAGGCCGCTTTGGATATATGTTGTCTGCATATGATCCACTATTGTAGCCAGAGCGCGCCGCTTTGCAATTGTGCCTTCCGGCGGATTGTCTGCATTGTAGATATAAAGATTTGGCAGTGAGCCTATGCAGGCGTCTGGAAAACAGCCGTCGGATAAGCCCGTACCTTTTCCGGGGAGAAATTCAAGATTTCCGTGTGTTCCAACATGGATTATTACGTCAGCTTTGTATACCCTTTCAAAATATCTGTAAGTCGCAAAATACTGGTGCGTGGGAGGACAGTGCGGATCGTGAAGTATTTTGCAAACTGTCCCGTCACAGCGGGAACCTGCACATCCGCGTTTAGGCTGGACGCACACAAGCGCGTTTCCGTAGTTTACTCCCGTTATGCAGATTGTGTTCTCATAAACCATTGCAGGAGGGACGCCATCCTTCTCTTCTCCGATCGGGGCGCCCCATGTTTTTATCATGCTGTCGCGAGTATTCTGGGGAAGCTCATTAAACCACTGCATATACTCGTCCTTTTCAAGGCGGTAAAGAACTCCGCCCTTCTGTACTATTTCGGAAACAGTGGTCCAGCGGAAATCGGAAATGGCCTTACGCTCCATTATGGTTTCTATCAGATCTGTTCCGGTTTCAGGAATGTCCCGAAGGTCATATCCGGACGAACGCATAGCAGACAGTATTCGCGCAACGCTCTCAAGAGTATCAAGTTTTGCTCCGCCGCCGACAGAGGCCTCTACAGAGGCGCAGGGGTTATTGTTAAGAATAAAAACAACCTTTTTATCACTGTTCGGCTTTTTTGAAAGTTCAACCCACTGTATAACGCGCGAAACCAGCTTCTCACATCGGGATGAAACCGGCTGCCTAAAGTCGTATTCGCTGTCTTTTTTGGTGCCGCCTATAAAAATCGGTTCGATATTTCCTTCAAGCTCCGGCAAAGCAATACTCCATGCTACGTCCTTTAATGTGCCGTCCGGGCTTTCCGCCCACTCGTCAACAGACATATTAACAGAGCATATGGGCTTGAAAACAGGACAATTAAGGCGCTTTAACACAGCGCTGCCCGCTTGATTTCTTCCTCCGACAAAGAAACCGGTCATCTTGACAAGACCGTTTATCAAAGACTTTCCGTTTTTGAAGAAAAAGTGTTCTATTGCCCACTCCGGACCTTTTGCCCCAAGACCCGGTTCTTCCCACGAATATGTATATACAGGCAGGACGTCATAACCCTTTGCCTCAAAAAGACGGATAAGCTCTGCTTCACAGGCGATATCTCCGCTGACCCTGTTTGAGCGTGAAACCAAAAGTCCTATTGTGCCTCTGCCCCGCTGAGGGTGAATATGCCAATACTCATCTGCGCTCAAATATACCTTTTCAGGTTCATCAGGATGAAAAATGCCTTCCCATGGTATTTTCCGAGGCTCGTCCGGGCTTATCTCATTATCTCCTGCTGCCGCTGCACAATATTTAATTAAATTTTCAAAATTGTCTTGCCCGCCATATGTGTAATATTCATTGCAGGCAGCGGAAAACAAAAGCGCTTTCTCATCCGAAACGCTTGAAAGTGCTTCGGACCCGACATAGGCAACGGGGGTGTCTTTGTCTTTGACATACTCTATAATTTGAGGCCATATATCATCGGAAGACGTTCTGTTGAATAAAAAGAAGTCCGAACTGTCAAGGTCAGCGCAGAGTGCATCAAAGCTCTCAGCCCCATTGCTTAGATTCCGGGCGGAATATACGCAAAGCTTAACTTTGCCTTCGAGCCGCGGAATTATCGCCTTTATACGGCTTGCAGATGTATGCCACAGGACAGCGGTTATTTTCTTCATTCCTCATCACCTGTTTTCCCGCTGATAATTGTTCTGACCATATCCATGTCAAAGTTTTTTGTCTGTTCAAACGGCAGATTCTTCATACGGTGAAGAAATACCATATGTACAACTTTTTCGATGGCTGAAATATCTGCCTGCGTGCGGTTTTCAAAGGCTGCATAGGTTTTGACTGCTTTCATCAGCGTCAAATCTCCGCGGTGACCGTCAACGCCGAGACCGATAGCGATTTTTGCATTTGTAAGCAGAATTTCGTCGGATACCTGAACTTCCTTGACAAGGGCTCTTGCGTTTTCGATTTTATCCGAAAGCGCTTTTTCTTTTTCCGCAAAACGCTCCGCAAAAGCTTTCGGGTCGTCGTCATAGGCATTTCTATATTTGACTATTTGAACACGTTTTTCCGGATCCTTAATGCCTTCAATCTTGACACTGAGACCGAATCTGTCGAGAAGCTGGGGGCGCAGATCCCCTTCTTCCGGATTCATAGTCCCCACCAGAATAAACTGCGCGGGGTGCATGAATGAAATACCCTCGCGTTCAACCGTGTTTACCCCCATAGCAGCAGAGTCCAGAAGCAGGTCGACAATGTGATCATCAAGAAGGTTTACCTCATCCACATAAAGAATCCCTCTGTTTGCTTCCGCCAGAACTCCGGGTTCAAACTTTTTCCTGCCCTTCTGGATAGCTTCCTCAATATCAAGAGAGCCGACGACTCTATCCTCTGTTGCGGAAACAGGAAGGTCGACCACGCGCATTTTAACATATTCGGTTTCGAGAATTTCTCCGCATTCAAGCTTTTCACGGCAGTCCTCGCACAGGATGGAAGTGTCGTTTGGGTTGCATCTGAAGCGGCAGCCTTTGACAACAGGGATTTCTGGTAAAAGCTCCGCAATTGCTCTCACAGCAGTGGATTTTGCAGTGCCTTTTTCTCCAAAGGCGAGAATTCCACCGATTTTAGGGTTTATTACATTTAAAATCAGCCCGAGTTTCAAGTCATCTTGACCTACAATTGCCGTAAATGGATATGGATATTCTCTTTTTGACATTACTTAATTCTCCCCGCAACCATATTTGCAATTTCTCCGGCTTTGAGCTGTTCAAGCTTGAAGTATTCGGCACCCAGACCGTCCGCAAGCTTTTTGGCTATTCCGAAGCTCATAAT
>JAAYWX010000451.1 GCA_012516225.1 Clostridiales bacterium | reverse complement strand
TGAACAAATTCGAGTTGGGGGTGTATATGAGATCAAATGGGGGAATTATAAATTTGGGACAAATAAAAAGGAAGGAAGGCCTTATGTAAACGCAACATCTGGAGCAGTAGTTGCAATTGATGTAAAGACAGGAGAAGTATTGGCTATGTCAAGCTATCCTTCTTATGATCCAAATTTATTTGCAACAGGTATTTCTAGTGCTGATTGGGCTAGCCTTTTTCCAGAAAATGATGAAGATCCACTGGCTCCAAGACCACTTTACAATATTGCTACACAGACTGCTATTCAACCTGGTTCTACATTTAAAATGATAACGGGTTTGGCGGCTCTTGAAAATGGTTTTAGCCCTACAAAGACCATAAGAGATATGGGTTACGTAGATATCGGGACTAAGAGATTTGGTTGTTGGATTTGGAACAGTCATAGGGGAACTCATGGGGCAGAAAATCTTTATGATGCACTTAAAGATTCTTGTAACTATTATTTTTATTCATTGACTCTTGGAAAAAATCCTCGAACTGGAGAGGGACTAGGTATGAAAGTAGATATTGAGGATATTGTACGATTGGCTAAAGAATTTGGTATGAATGATAAAACTGGAATAGAAATAGATATACCTAGTGAGGCTCATGGTGGAGTTCCAGATCCGGAAAGAAAGGTTGCAAATGCAAAGGCTACTTTGAAAAGATATCTAAACCAAAATTTTAAAAAATACTTGAAATCTGATGTATCCTTATCGGATTCTGAAATTAAAAAAGATATAGAGGAAATAATCAGTTGGCTGGAATATGAAGAACCTCTTACAAGGGGAGAAGTATTTAGACGATTGGACAAGATGGGAATAGATCCTGAAAAAAAACTAGATGGAGAAAGTGAGGGACTTGTTGATAAGATAAAATATTCTTATTTAAATCAAGCTGGATGGAGTGTAGCAGATACTTTGAATATTTCTATAGGTCAAGGACAAAATGCTTATACTCCAATACAAATGGCAAATTATATAGCCATATTAGCTAATGGAGGATATAAGCACAATGTAAGTTTAGTGGATAGTATCAAAAACTATGACAATACAAAAACTGTATATAAAGGAGAGAGAAATAAAGAGAGAATACAATTAAATAACTATGAAAATTTGGAACATTTAAAATTGGGAATGAGAAAAGTTGTCACAGAAGGTACTGCTAGAAGTACTTTTGCAGGTTTTCCAATATCAGTAGCTGCCAAAACTGGTACAGCACAAAAGAGCGGAAGAAACCCTGCTACAGGTGCTTTCTACGACGATTTTGCGTGGTTTGTTGCTTTTGCACCTTATGAAGATCCTGAAATTGCAGTTGCTGTAGTGTTGTTCCAAGGTGGAAGTGGAGGATATGCAGGACCTATTGCTAGAGATGTAATAGCTGAATACCTTGGGTTAAATAAAGAAGAAGTAAAAGAAAAATTGCCCTTTACAACTGAATTGGCTAGGTAGAATACCTTCCAGTTCAGTTTTTTTTCAATAAAAAGAAGGAATTAAAGATAATATGAAGAATATAAACAATGAAAGTTTTCTGGAGGTAATAAAATGAATCAAGATCTAGT
>JAAYWX010000279.1 GCA_012516225.1 Clostridiales bacterium | reverse complement strand
TTTATCGGTTTCAAACAGAACCTGAAATTCTTTGCCTATGCACGAATTTAAAAACTCGTCTTCCATTGCCGAAGCCAAGCGCTGGGCTTCCGCCGATCTTCGTGCTTTTACAGCGTTTGGGATCTGCCCTTCCATTTGAGCGGCCTTAGTCCCCGGACGTTTAGAATACGGGAATATGTGCATTGATGAAAAACCACATTTTTTTATAAACTCCAGAGTTTCCGAGTGATTTTCCTCAGTTTCCCCCGGAAATCCCACTATCAGGTCGGCGGTAATCCCGCAGTCCGGAAAATGCTGTCTCAGCAGGCATACCGATTCATAAAAACGTGCCGTATCGTATTTTCTATTCATGCGGCGGAGTATTTCATTGCAGCCGCTCTGAAGGGAAAGATGAAAATGGGGACAGACCTTTCCGATTGCGGAAATTCTCCTGCAGAAATCATCTGTTATAACGGTAGGTTCAAGCGAACCGAGCCGGATTCGCATATCTCCCGATTTTGAAGCGGCAGCTTCTATTGCATCAGCCAGACTGTGGCGCGGCTCAAGGTCACGCCCGTATGAGGCTATCTCGATTCCCGTTATTACAAGCTCGCGGAAGCCCTGCTCCGCAAGAATTCCCGCCTGTTCCGCGCAGCGCTCCGGCGGAAGGCTTCTAACCCTGCCCCTTGTATATGGTATTATGCAGTATGCGCAGAAGTTCGTGCAGCCATCCTGAATTTTCAGCATGGCCCTTGTCCTCCCGTCCACAGCTCCCGCTGGAAGATCTTCCATAACTCTGCGCTCAAACGGATTGTCCCTCCACTCTATCCTGCTTTTTTCAGACAATGCTTTTTGGATATCATCCGCAAACCGTTCTTTGTCCCCGCTTCCATGTATGACATCCGCCCCAAGTTCTTCCGCATCGGCCGGGGAAAGCTGCGAATAGCATCCGCATACAGCTACAAGAGCTTCAGGATTTTCCCCTGCCAGTTTTCTTATTGCCTGACGCGATTTGCGTCCGCTCTCGGCGGTAACGGCGCAGGTATTTACTATAACGACGTCAGCACTTTCCTCACCCTCGGCGGGTGTAAATCCTCTGCTCCGGAGGATGGCTTCAAGCGCCTGAGTTTCAAACTGATTGACCTTGCAGCCAAGGGTCACTGTTTTGTATTTCATCTGTTCACCTTGTTTTCTGTTGTATTTTGATATATAATGGTTAAGTTATATTAAAGAAAATTCAAAGCCCGCCATTGTTTTTTCGGGCGGCAGTTTCCGGAGGAAGTATGACAGCTTATCTTGACAACGCAGCCACCACTAAGGTATGTGAAGAGGCGGTGCAGGCTGCTCTCTATATAATGACCGAAAATTACGGAAATCCGAGTTCAACCCATAAAATGGGAAGAGATGCCAAGCTTGTTCTTGACGAATCCCGCGAAAAAATTGCAAAAGCTCTCGGAGCAAGTCCCGAGGAAATATTTTTTACATCTTCCGGTTCCGAAAGCGACAACTGGGCAATACTTTCCGGGGCGGAGCTGAACAGGCGGCGTGGAAAACACGTCATCAGCTCGGAAGCCGAGCATAGTGCCGTCAAAAAGTCCCTTGAGCAGCTTGAAAAACGCGGTTATGAAGTGACAAGGCTAAAGCCCGAAAAAGACGGTAGCATTTCCGTCAGTTCCGTCCTTGATGCCCTGCGCGAAGACACTATCCTTATATCTCTTATGCTTGTCAACAATGAAACGGGAGGCATAACCGATATAGGTGAAATTTCCAGATCGCTGAAAAAGGCGGGCAGCTCCGCCCTTTTGCATACGGATGCGGTTCAGGGGTTTCTTAAGGTGCCGTTCTCTGTGAAAAATCTCGGTGCTGATATGATTTCGGTCAGCGGCCACAAAATACACGCACCGAAAGGTGTTGCTGCACTTTACGTCAGGGGCGGTGCAAAAGGACTTAATCTGGCCCCGCTTATTGTGGGCGGCGGGCATGAGTTCGGAAAACGTGCCGGTACCGAGGCTCTTCCGCAGATAGCGGCTTTTGCGGCAGCAACAGAAACCGGCAGCCGTCTTGGGGAAGACTCCCGTTCCCATATGGCAAAACTGAAAGCGATGGCTACGGAACGGCTTTTGAGTGAAAACGAAGGGCTGCGCATTCTGTCTGGCGACGCTCCTCACATACTCAGCATATCTCTCCCCGGATATAAAAGCGAAGTTCTCATGAACTTTCTTGATGCACGCGGGGTATATGTTTCAAAAAGTTCCGCATGCAAAAAAGGCGGCAGAAGCCATGTTCTTGAAGCCATGGGCCTCCCTCCCGAAGTCATCGACGGAGCACTGCGGATCAGCTTTTCAAGGTTTACA
>JAAYWX010000027.1 GCA_012516225.1 Clostridiales bacterium | reverse complement strand
CGTCATATTTTTCAATATTAACAGTTGCTCCTCTGGTATCTATGACCCTTTTTTCCGGAACAGACCTAACCGGACGCTGGACGTTCTCCTGAGTGTTCTTTTCTTTGCCTATGTCAGGCTTATGCTCATGATGTTCCGCTTTCTGCTCTTGCTTTGGCTTCTGCTCATGCTTTTGCTGCTCATGCCGCTGATTATTAGTGACGGCGCTGTTCTGGCGTTCAGGCTGGTTTTGCTGATGTTTTTCCGACGGCTCATCCTGTCTTTTGCTTTCAGGCACCGTATCGGCAAACACCTCCGCAAGGTCTTCAACTTGGTTATGTTGGGTAAGATATTCAAAAATAATGTCAAGCTCGCTTTCTTCCAAAACTTGCATATGATTTTTGGGAGCAGTAGCATATTCCGTTAAAATCTGTGCTATATCCTTAGAGCTCATTTTAAAATCTTTCGCTACCTCATGAACCCTGTATTTTATAAACATACTCATATATTCTTCCTCCTCTTACCCATTGCGGCCGCTTTAACCGCCTTGCCTTTTTTCCTGTTTCTCGCATGGGCCGCAGCCTCCCGCTTCAGCATAAGTGCCTTTTCGTTCCTCTTTGCCATAAGCTCCGCCGTTTCCGCAAATGAAGGCTCGTTCTCGGCAAGCGCGGCCATAAACACAGCCGCAAGCCCCACATCTGTAAATACTGCCATAGAGCAGCCGCTTACGCCGGTTATACCCGCCAAATCCTCTTTTGTATAAGGCAGGACGACAAGCGGCACCGTTGTGCCGAAAACAAAATTTTCAGCCCTGCGCCGTGCATTTCCCGATGCGTCAGAAGCAAGGACAAGTATCCTCCCTTTGCCAGAACGGATTGCCGCGCCTGAATTTGTTTCACCAACGGCAATAGCTCCAGCTTTCTTTGCAATTCCTATATAGCTGAGCGCTTTATTCATTCTCCGCCTCCATCTGCTCTTTCAGCTGGGTATAAATATCATCGGGAATCGAAATGTCAAGCGATTTTTCAAGCGCCTTGCTTTTTATCGCTTTTTTTAGGCAGTCCGCATTTCTGCATACATACGCGCCCCGCCCTTGGGCCTTGCCCTTAAAGTCAAGCGATATCTCGTTTTCAGGAGATTTTACCACTCGTATCATTTCACGCTTTGGCTTCATTTCGCGGCAGCCGGTACATTGCCGCATAGGAATTTTTTTCGGCACTTCGGACACCCCTCTCACGCACTGCAACAGATTACTTTTTCCGGCGATTTCCCGCTTATGCGCGCTAATCGTTTTCTTCCGACTCTGGCTTGATGTCGATTTTATAGCTGGTAAGCTTTGCCGCAAGGCGGACATTCTGCCCTTCTTTTCCAATCGCAAGAGAGAGCTGGCTGTCCGGTACTATTACGCGGCAACTTTTTCCCTCGTCAAGCATTGTAACAGATATAACCTCTGCCGGAGAAAGGGCGGCCGCGATATATTCCTCCGGCTGTTCGCTGTATTTGATGATGTCGATTTTTTCTCCACCGAGTTCATCGACAATTCCGGCGACTCTCCCGCCTTTGGGACCGACGCATGCGCCGATCGGATCTACATCCGGATCGTTCGACCATACCGCAATTTTTGTGCGGCTTCCCGCTTCTCTCGCAATGCTTTTTATTTCTACTATGCCGTCAAAAATTTCAGGCACTTCAATCTCAAAGAGCCTTTTTACAAGACCGGGATGTGTGCGTGAAATGATTACCTGCGGACCTTTAGTAGACTTCCGAACCTCGATTACATAAACTTTTACCATCTGACCTTCTACAAGCTTTTCGCCTTTTATCTGCTCGTTAGGAGAAAGCATTGCTTCAGTATATTCAGAATTGGAACTTATTTTAATGGATATACTTCCGGTGCGCGGGTCTATACGGGATACAACGCCGGTAAGTATCTCCTGCTCTTTAGATGTAAATTCGTCATAAATAATTCCGCGTTCGGCCTCTCTGCTTCCCTGGATTATAACTTGTTTGGCAGCCTGTGCCGCTATACGCCCGAATTTCTTTGTTTCTATAGGTACTTCGACAAAACTTCCGACTTTTGCGCGCTTGGAATAGCTCAGCGCTGCTTCCGGAAGTATCTGCGTTGCAGGATTTTCGATTTTATCAACCACTTCCATACGCAGGTACATGTCTATGCGCTTTTTCTCTTCATCCATGTTTATTACAACATTATCTACGCAGGCGGGGTTGTCTTTTCTGTATGCGGCAAGCAAAGCCTGAGTAATCTTCTCCAGCATATATGACTTGGGAATCCCCTTTTCACGTTCCAAATCATCCAATGCCGCAAAAAAATCAGCGTTCATTTATTACTTCCTCCCAAATTAGTCCATTCTGAGGCGGACATTAGCAACTTGTTCCTTTTTAAAAAACATGGCTTTGCCGCTGCAGTCTATTGTAATGTCCCCGTTGTCATACCCAGACAGTGTTCCAATGTATATTTTACTGCCTTCAAAAGGTTTATAAAGCCTGACTTCTACATTTTCACCCATACAGCGCAGAAAATGCGCCGGTCGCTTCAGATGTCTTTCGAGTCCGGCTGAAGACACTTCAAAGATATAGCTGTTTTCAATAGGGTCCTTCTCGTCAAGAATAGGATCCACCGCTCTGCTTATTTTCTCGCAGTCATCTATAGATACTCCTCCGGACTTGTCAATGTATATGCGCAGATACCACTGACCGCCTTCGGAAACATATTCAACATCCCATAATTCACATCCGTTTTGTTCTACAATAGGACGGGCAAATTCGGTAACCGTTTCAACAACTTTGTTCATATTCCGCACCTTTACCATATTCTTACAAAAAAATTTTAATCAACAAAAAGAGTGGGAAGAACCCACTCACCACCGACTGCACTCACTCTACTCTGTATGTTAACATAAATTTCATATATTTGCAAGTATTTTTTTAATTCCGTCCAGCACCGGAAAACTATTACTTTTATTCTCTGTATTTGACATAAACCGCGTGTTTTGGTAAAGTAATAACAAAAGAATATCTATATATCTATACTCAATAAATAATGAATAATGGAGCGAAAGATATGCTGCTTACTGTTGATATCAACAACACCAGTGTTGTTTTTGCGATTATGGATGAAGGAGCCGTACTTTTCATCACCCGTCTTTCTTCTGATAAATCCCGCACATCGGACGAATATGCCGTTTTACTTGAATGGGCTTTGCGCCAGCGCGGATTCAGTGTTAAAAACATTGAAGGAGCCATAATCTCGTCTGTTGTTCCTCCACTTACTGCCGTTATAACAGATGCCATCAAAATTGTTGTAGGCTGCAGCCCGCTTTTAATCGGACCGGGAGTAAAAACCGGCCTTAATATCAGGCTTGACGACCCGACGGAACTGGGTGGCGATTTTGTCGCTTCCGCCGTTGCGGCGGTATCGGATTACTCTATGCCGTGTGTTATCGTCGAAATGGGGACGGCGATAGCAATGGGGATTCTTGATAAAACCGGAAGCTATATAGGCGGTATTATCTGTCCCGGACCCATGGTATCTCAGGAGGCTCTTGCCAGAAACGCAGCTTTGCTTTCCAATGTAAGCATTACACCGCCTCCGCAGGTGATATGTAAAAGCACTGTAGCCTGTACGCAGAGCGGTATTGTAAACGGTTCCGCGGCAATGATTGATGGACTTCTTGACCGCATAGAAGCCGAGCTTGGGGAAAAAGTTACCGCCGTAGCCACTGGCGACTGGGCGGATACAATAGTTCCGTACTGCAAAAGAAAAGATATGCTTATAGACAGTGAGCTTCTCATGCGAGGGCTCTGGATGATATACAAGAAGAACAGACGAGGATAGAAAAAATCTCCCCCCCGAAGCATACGTCCAAAAGCGTAAGCTGAAGGGGGAGCGTTCGTTGCAGCATGAGAGTTAAATCGGAAATTTTAACGTTGATGTCTTTAGATTATTTTCAAATTTTGTTTAGGCATCTTAGCTTGCATATGGGCTTTCCAAACTGTAATCCCACCGACTGCCACCGCTGTAAGAGTTTCGGAAGTAGTTGTGTACTCCGTCGCCGGAATACCATAAGTAATCTTTAGGAAGTACTCTCCCAGTATCAACTTCTCCCCTTTTTTCTTTTTCCCATCTGCTCAAAACGTCTTTGCTCAGACGGAGAAGGTCATCCCAAACCGGAGCTTTGGAATTGTATCCGAACTGTGAAGGAGCGGTTGCCACCGCCGCTATGGAACTGCCGTATCCTGCGTCCACCCTGTTGAGTATAACCCATACAAGACAGGCTTTTTCTGTATCGCTGGGTATGCCCCGGCACTCACTGTACATTATTTTGGCTATGGT
>JAAYWX010000278.1 GCA_012516225.1 Clostridiales bacterium | reverse complement strand
GTTTCATACATATCGTAATAAGTCATGCAACCGGCGGCATATTTTCCGCTTTTTGATTCGCAAGTACCGACCAGCAGTTTTTTAATCAAGTCAAGCAAATCTTCCTGTCCGCATCGCCGGATTTCCTGCCGGAGAAGCTGCGTAAGTTTCTGCAAAAAAACAGACTGCTGCTCTTCTTCCTGAGGAAATACGGAAATCAATTTCTTCAGAGCGGCCAGCTCCGGCTGCTCCGAAACCAAAACCGGGTTCAATTGCTTCACCGACCACTCTGAAATTTTTATATCGTCGCATTCCGGATTGATAGCAGAATAATCCAGATTGGAAAGCAGCATCAGTTTTTCGGATAGCTTTGCTTTATCCCATGCGGTATCGTCTATTTTTATGCTCTCGTTGGCTGACAACAGGGGCTTTTGCACGCGAATCGCAGGGAAGCTGTTGTGATTTCCCTTGCTGTGCTTCCAAAGCGCGGCAGTCTGTTCCTTTAGCAGAAGTCGACAACCACGAGGCGCTCCATTGTCATCGAGTTCAATCAGAAGGCAATACCCCTTACCGACATTGCCGACATCCGGGTGGGTGGTGGATTGCAGAAGACTGTGGCGTTCCAGCGATCTGCTGAGCTCATAAAGCTCATTAAGCATAGAACATCACCCCTTTACGGATTTCCACGTTCTGCATGAAAGCCGGTGACAGACTGCCTTCCGTAGGACGGCTATACATTGTTGAAAGCATGGAAGGAATGACGAGGTTGACGGAGGAATCCGCCGAGGTATTCTTCCGCAACGGGCCAAAATAGACGGGAATGAATTCTTTCCAGCCCAGAAAAGGGGTTGAATAGAACTGTCCGGATTCCAGCCGCCGGAGGAACACTTCCTGAAGCTTGTGCTGTGGGTTATTGCCGCTGTGAGGCGCTTGATATGCCCTGATGATTCCGTACACTTTGTAGCAGACATTCTCCAAAACCGTTGCAAAAAGCTGAAAATTTCCTGTTCCGCTTTTTCGCAGAGGACCGCCATAATTGGTGGAATACTTATGAAATACAATCGGAGAACAAATCTCAACCTCTTGTGGCTCGAAATAGGCTTCCTTGGACATGACAACACATTCGAACATACTTTTCAAAGAGGATTTGGTGGGAGCAGGATATGAAACTGGAGCCGAACCGGTATCCGGACGCGAAAACATCGCTGCCGGCCCTGCTACCTCAAATGCTACCATATACGTTTTATCTACCATAATCTTACCTCCAGATTATCATCAATATCAACATCTTTTCATAATCTAATCTATATCCCTATTTTTTCTGCGAGCATCTTCCGGCTTCTCCGCGTCCTTCGGTATCGCCCAGCCCCAGCCCAGGCGAAAAGCGCCCTTTATCCGGCCCTGCTCGCACAGAACCTGCACCCTGCGCGGGGATATATTTTTAAAAATATTAATTCTGTACAATTCTGTATTATATTGGAATAAGTGTTTTTAATCAATATAAAATCGTAAAAATATGTAGAAGACAGCAACCCAATAGCCCATGCAAAAAATATTTACAGCCCCTTATGATAAATCATAGGGGGAATTTTCATTAGCATTTTTGTTAGCATTTTTGTTTTCAAAATGCTAACGGAAGGTATTTTATTCAACAACATTTTATAATATTTGAAAGAGCTTAAATTCTCGCAAAGCATTGAAAATACTAAGAAAAAAGAAAAAATCCCGCAATCTCAACGACTGCGGGATTACTCTTATTTTGGTGCCGGTGGCGGGGGTCGAACCCGCACGGTGTTGCCACCCCGGGATTTTGAGTCCCGCACGTCTGCCAATTCCATCACACCGGCGTACAGCATAAGCGATTATACTACACTGCTCTGCATTTTTCAAGACCTAAGGCGATGAACTTTCGTTTAATCTGTGCCTATTTGAAATATTTTATGCTTGATATATCAGATTTTGCTTAAAAAAAGAAGTCTTTACAGATATAAGCCGAAAGGTATATATTTTTTATATCAATTGTGGTATGATAAATAAAAATTTCATAAAGACGCAGTTTATTTGCCGCAACAGGCAAAATACTCGCATGAATAAGGAGGTGCGCCTTAGTGAAAGAGGAGAGCTACAAGATCGGCGGAATGCACTGTGCCGCCTGCTCTTCAGCCGTGGAGCGCGTCACAAGAAAGCTTGAAGGCGTTGAACGCAGTGACGTAAACCTTCCGCTAAACCGTATGACTATAGTCTACGATGAATCCCGGCTTTCCCCCGATAAAATAATTTCTAAAATTGAAAAAGCGGGTTTTACAGCGGAACTGATAAACGGCGACGGTTCCATTTCTCAAAGAAAAACGGACGATTCATCCGATAAGGCTCTTATTTCCGAGCGCCGCGAACTTGTGGTTGCCTGCATATTATCCGTTATCCTTCTCTATGTTTCAATGGGTTCAATGATGGTTTCCCATCTGCCGCTTCCCGAAATACTAAGCATGCATAGTCATCCCGTAAATTTTGCCATGTTTCAGATGCTGCTTTCTGTTCCCATCATGTTCATAGGCCGCAGGTTTTTTATCGGTGGTTTCCGTTCCTTAATTAACAAAAACCCGAACATGGACGCACTCGTTGCGGTAAGCTGCACAGCTTCATTCCTTTTCAGTGTTGTCACTACTTTCCAGCTCTCAGACAACCCTGGCAAAGTACACAGCCTTTATTACGAGTCCGCCGCAATTGTCATCACTCTTGTTTTGCTTGGCAAACATCTTGAGTCAAACAGCAAGGAAAAGACAAAAAGCGCTATTGTCAAGCTTATGGAACTCACGCCCGATACAGCCATACTTATACGCGATAACCGTCAGTGGGAGGTTCCCACGGAAACGTTAAAAGTCGGCGATATTGTGCTTGTCAAGCCCGGCGCTAAAATTCCTCTTGACGGAATTGTAAAAAGCGGTGAGGGCAGCGTAAACGAAGCAATGCTAACGGGTGAAAGCATGCCAGTTGAAAAAGCCGCGGGAAGCGAAGTCATCGGCGGAAGCATTAATGTAAGCGGTGCTCTTTACGTTGAAATAACCCGTATAGGTCAGGATACCACGCTCTCCAAAATAATTAAATTCGTTGAAGATGCACAGAACAAAAAAGCTCCTATCTCCAAAGTTGCTGATAAAGTTGCAGGAATATTCGTTCCCATCGTTATCGCAGTCGCTCTTCTTTCCGCTGCGGTCTGGCTTGCCGCCGGTGAAAGCTTTGCTTTCGCTCTTAAAATTTTCACGTCCGTTCTTGTTATAGCCTGCCCTTGTGCGATGGGGCTTGCAACTCCGACCGCTATAATCGTCGGAACCGGTCTCGGAGCCTCTCACGGTATACTTATCCGTAGCGGTGAAGCCCTTGAAACTACTCACAAAACCAATGTGGTTGTTCTTGACAAAACAGGTACCGTAACGGAGGGGAAGCCCCGTGTAACCGAAATAGTTTCGGATATATTGTCCGATAGCGAGCTTATAGATATTGCTTTTGCGGCGGAAAGCCTTTCGGAGCATCCGCTTGCAAAAGCTATTGCAGATGAGGCAAATTCAAGAGGATTTTTAAACGAAAAAGCAATAGCCTCATTTGAAAACGTGCCAGGAATGGGTATAAAGGCCTTTACAAAAGAAGGTCAGCCACTTTGCGTCGGCAATATACGGCTTATGGAGTCAGAAGGAATTTCCACTGAAAAATACGCTTCAGACATTTCCCGTCTTGCCGGACATGGGCAAACCCCGATGTTGGTTGCGTTCAACGGCATTCTTTGCGGGGTAATAGGCGTTGCCGATACTGTCAAGGATACGAGCAAGGAAGCTGTCGAAAAGCTCCGTGCCATGGGCATAAAGACTGTTCTTCTCACAGGTGACAACCGTGCCGCAGCCAGCTATATAGGAGGTATTATAGGAACGGACGATGTCATTGCAGAAGTTCTACCCGGCGACAAGGCTGCGGTTATTGAAAAACTTCAGCAGGACGGCAGCACGGTAATGATGGTAGGCGACGGCATAAATGACGCTCCGGCACTCGCGATGGCGGACATCGGCTGTGCTATCGGCAGCGGCAGCGATATTGCAATTGAGTCTGCCGATATCGTGCTGATGAAAAACAACCTTACCGATGTTGCCGGCGCCATAAAGCTCAGCCGGCTTACCATCCGCAATATTAAGCAAAATCTGTTCTGGGCTTTCTGTTACAACACTCTCGGAATCCCTATTGCCGCCGGTGTGCTTTATCCTAAGTTCGGGCTTCTGCTAAGTCCGATGATAGGAGCGCTTGCAATGTCCTTAAGTTCCGTCTTTGTGGTGACAAACGCTTTAAGGCTGAGAGGGAAAAAGATCTGATTGAGCTTTGGTACCTGATTTAAAAATTTTTCCGTAACTTTTTGTTTCGGAGGCTTTCGTATTTTAAGAAGCTATTTTGTCTGTTTAATATTTATAGCGCATTGCGCAAAGGAGGCTAAAATGACAGTACTAAACGTTCCTGATATGCACTGTGATATGTGCGTCAAGCGCATAACAGACGCACTTACCGCTGCAAAGCTGAATTTTTCTGTTTCACTGCAAGACAAAACGGTCACCATCGACGGAGATGAAAATGCGGTAAAAACAGCAGTATCCGAACTTGACGACTTGGGG
>JAAYWX010000277.1 GCA_012516225.1 Clostridiales bacterium | reverse complement strand
GTCGACGGCCTATGTCGCCGCGCAATCCATTGAAATAAACTGCCAGATATTCTCTATAAACTGAAAGGAAATAATAATGGGAAAGTACTTTTCCGTTGCCATTGACGGCCCGTCAGGGGCCGGAAAAAGCACATTGGCAAAACTTTGTGCAGAAAGTCTTGGTTTTCTGTATGTGGATACAGGTGCTATTTACCGCACCGTAGGCGTTGCCGTCCGAAATGCCGGAATTGGCTCAAAGGACGAGGAACGGGTGTCTGCCTTGCTCCCGTCGATTGAAATTTCCATGCGCCACGATGAAAACGGACTGCAGAGAATGATTCTTAACGGCAAAGACGTAACCGATGAAATCCGGCTTCCAGAAATATCGATTTATGCATCCGATGTGTCGGCCATGCCGTCTGTTCGCACATTTCTGCTTGAAATGCAGAGGCACCTCGCGGAAACCAATAACGTGATAATGGACGGGCGGGATATAGGAACGGTTGTTTTGCCAGATGCTGAATTGAAAATTTTTCTTACCGCCGCCCCGGAAGAGCGCGCACAACGCCGATATGAAGAGCTTAAGTTACGCGGAGTGAACACCACCTTTGATGAGGTGCTCCGTGACATACAGTATCGAGATATGAATGACAGTTCAAGGAGTACTGCGCCTTTGCGCCCTGCCGAAGGTGCCATCATTCTTGATACTACGGGAAACACTCTGGAACAGAGTTTTAAGCTTATCCGCAGTATTATTGAGGAGAAAATGTTCAGATGAAATTTTCTTATGCAGTATATTATTTCATCGTCTATCCTTTTATAAAAATAATTTTTCCTTGTCGCTTCAAAGGCAAAACAAATATTCCTAAAGGTCCTGCAATAGTTTGCGCAAACCATTCCAGCTTACTTGACCCAATTTTAATCGCACTTGCTTTCGGGCCGCGGCGACAGCTTTTTTTCATGGCCAAGGCAGAGCTTTTAAAAATTCCTGTTCTTAAAAATATTCTGAACTCCGCTGGTGTTTTTCCGGTAGAGAGAGGCGAAACAGATATAAACGCCATCAGAACAGCTATGAAACATCTTAAAAACGGCGAGCAGATAATGATGTTTCCTGAGGGAACAAGAGTGGGAGCAGATGAAAGTGCTGCCGCAAAAAGCGGAGCAGTCCGGATTGCCGCAAAACTAAATGTTCCGATATTGCCGGTATACATTTCAAATAATAAAAAGGCATTTAGAATGTCAAAATTAATAATAGGAGAACCATATAAATTGAATTTAACTGAGGGAAGGGACTATTCCCGTCTTTCCGAAGAACTGATGCAAAAAATAAAGGAATTGGAGTCAGCGGTTTGAAAAAGCTATATGTATCCGAAAGCGCCGGATTTTGTTTCGGTGTCAGCCGCTCTGTAAAGCTTGCGGAAGAAATGCTTCAGAAAAACGATAAGCAATGCTTCAGTTTAGGAGAACTTATACATAACGATTCCGTCGTCGGCAAACTGCGGGAAGAAGGTTTGTCCATTGCTGCCAAGGCGGAAGAGATACCTCCGGATTCCCGGGTAATAATTCGCTCCCACGGAATACCCAAGAGCGAATACCTGGTTCTGGAAGAAAAAGGCGCTGAAATAGTGGACGCCACTTGTCCGAAAGTAAAAAATATCCATAAAATAGCTGAAGAAGCCTCATTCAACGGGCGTATTCCTATAATAATAGGGGCAAAAGAACACCCTGAAGTTGTTGGTATCTGTGGATGGTGCTCCGGTTCAAAAGTTTTCGCAAATTCGGGAGAACTTCTAAAGTGGTTGAATGAGACCGATGAAAACCGACAAAAACCTATTACAGTTGTCTTTCAGACCACACAAACTCAAAATAATCTGGAAGAGATTAAAAAAATTCTGAAAAAAGAGTGTACAAATTACGAAGTATTTGATACAATATGCAGAGCTACATCCATAAGGCAGTCGGACGCCGCGGCGTTATCAAAAAAGTGCGACGCGATGGTCGTCATCGGAGCGCGGCATAGCGCGAACAGCGTACATCTTGCGGAAATCTGCAGACAATATTGCAGTAATGTTCAGTTCGTATCTTCTGCGGACGAGCTTGACATATCCGCGCTTGACGGGGCTGGCACCGTTGGCATTACCGCCGGAGCATCGACCCCCGCATGGATCATTAAGGAGGTAAAACAAACCATGACTGACGAGATCAGAACTGAAGGAACTGCAGCAGAAAAGGCGGCAAAGGTGGATCCCGTACCTGAATCGGAAATGACCTTTGATCAAATGCTGGAGGATTCTATCAAAACCATATATAACGGAGACACGGTGACCGGCATTGTCGATGCAATCACACCTACAGAAATAAGTGTCGATCTTGGCACAAAGCATTCCGGCTATATTCCCGTTTCCGAATTTACCGACGAGACCGATGTTCCTATAGACAAGCTTGTCAAGATAGGCGATACAATCGAAGCCTGCGTTATGCGCGTAAACGATGCCGAAGGAACGATTATGCTCTCCAAAAAACGCCTTGACGCTGTTAAGACGTGGTCGGTAGTTGAGGAAGCCGCTGAAAAGGGTACAGTTCTTGAGGGAACTGTAACCGAAGAAAACAAAGGTGGAATAGTAGTTTCTGTTAAGGGTGTCCGTGTATTTGTTCCCGCATCTCAGACTGGTTTGGGCAAAGACGCTGAAACAAGCGGCCTCCTTAAGAAAAAGGTGCGTCTTAAAATTACGGAAGTAAACCGTGGCCGCCGCCGCGTTGTCGGTAGCATCCGCGCTGTTCAGCGCGAGGAACGCCGCGAGCGCGCAGAGAAGATCTGGTCTGAAATTGAAGTTGGCAAGCACTATAAAGGTACCGTAAAATCTCTTACAGGTTACGGAGTTTTTGTGGACATCGGCGGAATAGACGGTATGGTTCACGTTTCCGAGCTTAGCTGGAGCCGTATTAAGCAACCCAGTGATATTCTGAAGGTCGGGGACGAAATAGACGTTTACGTTATAAGCTTTGATAAAGAAAACCGCAAAATTTCTCTTGGATATAAAGATCCCAGCGGCAATCCTTGGGACAAGTTTACTGCTACCTGCAAAGTCGGCGATGTTGTAAAAGTGAAGATAGTTAAGCTTATGCCTTTCGGCGCTTTTGCGGAAATCATGCCCGGAGTTGACGGACTTATACACATCTCCCAGATTGCAAACCGCCGCATAGGCAAGCCGGATGAGGTTTTGAGCGTTGGTGAAACGGTTGATGCAAAAATAACGGCAATAGATACGGAAAAGCAAAAGATTTCTCTCAGCATCCGCGCTCTGACCGAACCGGAAACAAAATCGGAAGCAGAGCATCAGGAACAGCCGGCAGCCCCCGTTTCGGAAGAAAACGCTGTCGTATACGAAGTATCGGAAACAGGCGAGGCAAAGGGAACTGTTCCCGAAAATCCCGAAGCGGCTGAGTAATTTAAATTATCAGATTCTAACGGACCCCTGATTACGGAACCGTGGTCAGGGGTTCCGATTTTGCCTTATATTCGGTCAGATATTGCCGATTTTGCCAAAGTATCGATATTTATCACACATATACTTCTTTTATTTAAATTTTATTTAACTTTATTGCTAAATTTTAGATTTTCGTGTATAATCTATATTGTGGGCACATATTATAATTCATTTGACGGGAGGGATTGCTTTGTTCAGCGTTGGAGACCGGATTGCTCACCCCATGCACGGCGCGGGAATAATCGAAAGCATCGTTAAACGCAAAGTTGACGGCGCGGAGAAAGATTACTATGTGCTTAAACTTCCCGTCGGCGATATGCAGGTGATGATTCCGGTGGATTCGACTGAGACAATCGGCGTCAGACCTATTGTCAAACCGGATGAAGCTGAAAGAATTTTACTGGCGATTTCGGATATCGAAGTCAATATGACGCAGAACTGGAATAAGCGTTACCGCGAAAATATGCTTAAAATAAAAAGCGGCGACCTTCTTGAAGTGGCGTCTGTAATTAAGGGTTTAATGCTGAGAGATACGGTCAAGGGCCTATCAACCGGAGAACGAAAAATGCTCCATTCAGCAAAACAAATCTTTATCTCCGAAATTGTATTGTCTGAAAGTTCAAGCTATGAGGAAATCGAGCAGAGGATTAATACCGCGGTTTCATAACAATTGTTGACGGGCGCGAAAGCATAGAGGTTCTTTGTGCTGCACGCCCGTTTTCAATGTACAACCGGAGGACTTCCACATGAATCTTTTTTCTTTTAAACATAAAAATATAAATTGTTCAGCAGTTGTTGTCGCTGCGGGGAATTCTGTAAGGTTCGGGGAGGACAAAATATTTGCCCTGCTCTCCGGAATTCCGGTTCTTGCATATTCTCTCGCTACTCTCGAAAGCTGCGAATATGTTTCCGAAATTGTTGTTGTTGCCGACTGCGCAAAAATAACGGAGGTTGCCGCGCTTTGTGAAAAATACAATATCAGCAAAGTTTCAAAAGTTGTGTGCGGTGGAGCTACCCGCCTTGAATCCGCGCTCAGCGGCATTTCCGAAACCGATAAACGTTCCTGCCTTATCGCGGTGCATGACGGGGCAAGACCTCTTGTAACCAAGAATATTATTGAAAACACTATAGAGTGTGCTATGAAGCATAAGGCTGCATCTCCGGGCGTCCCTGCAAAAGATACAGTTAAAATCGTTTCAAATTCCTTTGTTTCGGAAACTCCGGAACGGAGCCGCGTATACAGTATTCAGACTCCGCAGGGGTTTGTTCCGTAACTTATCAAAGGAGCACTTACCAACGCCCTGCAGAAAGAGCTTTCCGTTTATGATGATGCTTCTGCAGTAGAAGCTTTGGGCTTTCCCGTTTATATAACGGAAGGCAGTGAAGAAAACATAAAAATAACTACTCCTCTTGATCTTAAGATAGCGGAAACAATTTTATCATCAAGGAAGGAGCGCACACCAGTATGAGAGTCGGGCATGGATATGATGTCCACAGGCTTTGCGAAAATAGGAAACTGATAATTGGCGGGGTCGAAATACCTTATAAAAAAGGGCTTTACGGGCACTCGGACGCAGATGTACTTATTCATGCAATTATGGATGCGCTGCTTGGCGCTGCTGCGCTCGGAGATATAGGGCAAATGTTCCCCGATACGGATCCTAAATACAAAAACGCTGACAGCACGGAACTGCTCCGTATAGTCGGCGAACATCTTTCTTCCGCCGGATACCGGATCGAAAACATAGACAGTACCGTTATCGCCCAATCGCCGCGCCTTTCCGGATATATTCCTGAAATGCGGAATAAAATCGCCTCTGCTCTTAATATTTCGTCCGGTCAGGTAAGTGTGAAGGCCACTACCGAAGAAAATCTTGGCTTCACAGGCGCAGGCGAAGGAATTGCGGCACATGCAGTCGTTCTCATAAATAACTGAACGCCGACTCATATTGGAGCATAGAATATTTCAGACCGATGTACGGTCAATCCACCATCGGAAGGAAAGTTTTTATGCTTCAATATCTTCTCATGTGCAAATCGCTCACATATGCGCAGAGAGCTTCCCGTGCGCTTGAGCGCTTAGGTATAACGGCTATAATTACAAAAGCGCCGAAAAGCGTAACTGGACAGGGCTGCAGCTACTGCGTAAAAGTATCCGAAAAAAACCTTGTCAGATCTTTATCAATATTGAAAGATGCCGGGCTCGGACCTGTAAGAGTATTTCTTGTATCGTATGATGGTTCCGTAAGCGAGGTGCAGGAATGATATGATATACTTTGACAGTGCGGCGACAAGTCTCCAGAAACCCAAGGCAGTATCTGCTGCGGTCAGCCGGGCGATGACAACAATGGCAAGTCCCGGAAGAGGGTGTCATAAGCCTGCAATGCTTGCGGCAGACACCGTACTGAACTGCAGGATGCTGCTTTCTTCATATTTCAATGTTTCAGAGCCTGAATGTGTTGTCTTTACCTTTAATGCAACACACAGTTTAAATATAGCTATAAATTCCCTTGTTTCTCCAGGTGATAAGGTGGTTATTTCGGGTTATGAGCATAATTCCGTAACACGTCCTCTCCAAGCCCTAAATGCGGATGTGCATGTTGCCCGTTCGCCTCTTTTTGACCAGCCCGCCGCCATCGAAGCCTTCAGGGAGGCGTTGCCGGGTGCCCAATGTGCGGTTTGTACCCATGTGTCTAATGTTTTCGGGTACATTTTGCCGATAAAGGAAATTTCGGATCTGTGCCGGCAATATAATGTTCCACTGATTATCGATGCATCACAGTCCGCAGGCACTTTGCCAATTGATTTGTCAGGACTCGGCGCTGCTTTTATTGCTATGCCCGGACATAAAGGTCTTATGGGTCCGCAGGGAACCGGCGTTCTTCTATGCGGGCACGAAGCAAAGCCGGTGCTTTATGGAGGCTCCGGCAGCAATAGTACCATGAACACCATGCCTGATTATTTGCCGGACCGGCTCGAAGCTGGAACTCACAACGTAGCCGGTATAGCGGGACTTGAACAAGGTGTTCGTTTTGTCATGTCCAAACCGGAAGGGGCTGTACTTTCGCACGAAAGGAAACTTTGTTCCGCATTTGCGGAAAAAATCTCTTCAATTCCCGATGTGAAGGTTTTTTATGATAAAAGCATGTCATGCCAGACTGGCGTTTTGTCAATGTACAGTGCCCGAATGGACAGCGATTTAATCGCCGAAAAGCTCGGAAAAGAAGGAATCTGCGTTAGAGCGGGTCTGCATTGCTCTCCAACAGCGCATGAAACCGTCGGAACAATCGAGCAGGGAACTGTTCGCTTCAGTTTTTCTCCGTTCAACACTATGGCCGAAGTTGCTTATGCTTCCGACATCTTAACTAAAATATTGAACAATATGTAAATTAAAAATATAATTATTTGCCATTTCATCACTGATATTATATAATAAGTTCCGTGCTGGTGTGCAGCTTGCATGAATTGTGAGCTTTTTATGGTTCTTGCAAGTTGGTCGGATTATCTGCAATAGAGGTTTATTTCTATGAAACAGCTCGCGAACTCGATAAACCAGACGGTTCATTATCTTCTGTCTGCAAGGGTGTCGGACATTATCGACATCCTTATCGTTGCGTTTTTTATATATGAACTGACTGCCCTTTTCCGAAAGACAAATTCAAATAAAATAGCAAAAGGCATTGTCTTTGTTTTTCTTGCGCTGTGGATTTCTGATTGGCTTGGGCTTACCGTTATCCATTTTGTCCTCGCCAAAACTGTTGAAGTCGGAGTTCTTGCCTTGATAATTCTTTTTCAGCCCGAACTCAGGCGTGCGCTTGAAAGATTCGGCAACAGGAGTCTTATGTATCTTATAAGGGGAACCGTTCAGGTTCAGACTGTTGATTCCGCTATAACACAGACGGTCATTGCCTGTAAAGCAATGTCTGAAAGCCGAACAGGCGCTCTTATAGTATTTGAAAGAGTAAACAAGCTTGACAGCCAGATAACCACTGCGACGATAATCAATTCGGACACAACGGCGGAGCTGATTAAAAACATCTTTTACAATAAGGCTCCTCTTCATGACGGTGCTGTAATAATCAGTGGAGGCAGGATCGCGGCGGCAGGCTGTATGCTTCCGCTGTCAACCAACCAAAATCTGAGCCGCGAGCTTGGAATGCGCCACAGAGCCGGCATAGGAATGAGCGAACATTCGGATGCTGTCGTTGCTATTGTGTCCGAAGAAACCGGCGCAATCTCAATTGCGGTAGACGGAATGCTCAAACGTCACCTGACACCGGAAACCTTTGAGAAAATCCTCAGGAACGAGCTTATCTATGAGGACTCTCTCGATGATGACAAAAAGACGGGAAAACTGTTCGGATTGTTCAAGGTGAAAAGAAATGGATAAAAAAAGCGTAAGACAAAGCATATGGGACAGTAAAATACTATGGGCGGCAATCTCTCTTTTCGCGTCCGTTCTTCTCTGGGTTTATGTCACCACGACTGAGGGAGACCTTATCGAACATACTTACGACGGCGTGAAAGTCGAGTTCCGCGGAGAGGACACCTTGCGCGACAACGAAGGACTCGTTTTGTCAAATATAAGCTCCAACACCATATCCGTCAGAATCCGCGCCACTCGCAGGGAAATAGCCAAACTTACATCTTCCAATATAACCGCCGTTGTGGACGTTTCAAAATTCAATTCAAGCGGCAATTACAATCAGGCCGTAAAAATAGAATTTCCTATGGGAAGCAACGCAAGTTCAATCAATATAGTAAGCATAAGCCCCCAGAGCATTTCTTTTAATATCGAAAAGACAAGCTCCAAAACCATCCAGATAAACGGCGAATTTACAGGAACAGTTGCGGATGGATATGCTGCCCAGCCCATGCAGTTTGAACCTAATACGGTCGTTATAAACGGTCCCCAAAGCGAGATTGCCAAAGTCGCTTGCGGATGGGTCGAGGTAAACCGCGAAAATCTGGACAAAACCTTGCAGATTAGTTCCTCATATACTCTTGTGGACGAAAAAGGCAACAAGTTAAACCTAAGGAATGTAACCCTTGAAACGGAAACAGTTGCCGTAACTATTCCTGTTACTGCAACAAAAGAAGTTCCTTTGACAGTGGATCTGGTGGAAGGCGGCGTCGCAACCGCTGAGAATGTCAAAATCACCTGCAAACCTTCAACAATTACCGTCGCGGGGGATGCCGAAACGCTTGCTGGTCTTAACAAAATCTCTTTGGGAACCATTGACCTGTCGTCCTTTGCGTCTTCATATGAGGATACCTTCAGCATTGTTCTTGACAACGGTCTGACAAATGTTGCCGGAGTTAAGGAAGCCAAAGTTACTGTTAAGGTGGTGGGACTTGAAACAAAAACATTTAACGTTACAAATATTACCACAACAAATGCTCCCTCCGGTCGAACGGCGTCTTTGATTACAGAAAATATTGAGGTAGTTCTGAGGGGGAAAGCCGATGTTTTGGCAAAAATAAAACCAAATAACATCAGAGCCGTTGCAGACTTATCCGAGCTTGGGGATACTTCAGGGGTTTTTCAGCCGGTAGCCAAGGTTTATGTAGACGGATATACTGGAGTCGGCGCAATAGGTGAATATAAGGTATATGTAAAACTAAAATAGATAACAACAAATCAAATATAGTTTCTCTTGTTTGAAAGGAACCGCTTTATATGATAAAGAGTATGACAGGATACGGCGGAGCGCAGAGCACCGACGGTATATATAAACTGTCTATCGAGGTAAAAAGTGTGAATAACCGTTACCTTGACACATCCGTGCGTATTCCGCGTAATTTTATGTTTGCCGAGGACGCTGTAAAAAATGCCGTGCATTCTCATATTTCCAGAGGCAAGGTTGATGTTTTTATAAACTTAGACACAGTTTCCGGAGAAAGTTTCGCTGTAAACGTCAATGAAGCTCTGGCCGCGGAATACAAAGCGGCAATCGAAGGCCTTGCGCAAAAACTTGGAATTAGCGGAGAAGTTACCGCATATCAGATATGCAAGTTTTCCGACGTCCTTACTCTTGAAAAGAAAGAAGTAGAAAAGGAAGAAGCTCTCTCTGAACTTCTTTCAGTTCTTGAAAAGGCCCTTTCCGATTTTGATTTAATGCGCGAAAGAGAAGGAAGAAAACTTCTTGATGATATTTCATCGCATCTTGATGCACTGGAAGAGTACGTTTCATTTATTGAAAAACGCGCCCCTCAGACTGTTGAGGAATACAGGGACAGGCTTACGAAGCGTATGCTTGAGATATTGGAAAGCAAGCAAATCGACGAAAGCCGCATACTTACGGAAGCGGCGATTTATGCAGACCATATTGCAGTGGACGAGGAAACGGTTCGTCTTCGCAGTCATATAAGTCAAATGAGAGATATGCTGACAAGCTGTGCTCCGGTCGGAAGAAAGCTTGATTTTATAGTTCAAGAGCTTAACCGTGAAACAAACACCATAGGTTCAAAGTGCAATAATAGCGAAATAACCCGTGCTGTTTTGGACATGAAATCCGAAATAGAAAAAATAAGGGAACAAGTGCAAAACATCGAATAGGGGGAATAATATTGAAACTAATAAACATAGGCTTCGGAAATATGGTGTCCGCTTCACGGATAATAGCCATCGTAAGCCCTGAATCAGCACCCATAAAGAGAATTGTTCAGGATGTCCGCGACAGAGGGCAGCTTATTGACGCGACTTATGGGCGCCGGACAAGAGCAGTTGTCATTATGGACAGCGGTCATGTTATTTTATCTGCCATACAGCCGGAAACGGTTGCGGGCAGAATGAGCGGCAGAAACGACTCGGATGTCGGAGGTGACCCCGAAAATGAATGAGAGCGGGAAGCTGATTGTCGTTTCCGGACCTTCCGGTGCCGGCAAGAGTACCGTTATTTCAAGAGTCATGGAAAATGACAAAAGCGTTGTATTTTCTGTTTCGGCAACGACAAGAGCGCCGCGCGCAGGAGAGCATGAGGGTGTCGACTATTTTTTCATTGATAAAAAGCATTTTGAGAGTATGATAGATAATGGTGAACTGTTGGAACACACTCAGTATGTTGACAACTATTACGGAACACCTAAGCTGCCCGTGCTTGAAAATCTTTCTAAAGGCTTCAGCGTTTTGTTTGACATCGAAGTACAGGGTGCCATGCAAATAAAAAAACAATACCCTGAAGCAATTTTGATATTCGTAATACCGTCTGATTTTTCGGAAATCGAAAAGCGTCTCCGTAAAAGAGGTACGGATAGCGAAGAAAAAATTCAGCAGAGAATTAAAACTGCCAAAATAGAATACTTAATGGCGCTGAATTATGATTATATCGTTATAAACGATGATCCGGATTTGGCGGCATTTGAAATAAAGGCTATTATTACTGCAGAAAAATGCAAAACAGTTAACCGAAAAAAATATTTAACAGAGGTGTCTTTATCATGATGCTTTATCCACCGCTGGGTGATTTGATCGAAAAGGTTGGAAGCAGGTATTTCCTGGTAAATCTAATTGCGAAAAGGGCGCGTGAAGTATCCAGCGAAGCTGAGGAAAACGGCACTCCGCTTGAAAAAAAGCCCGTATCAATTGCAATTGAAGAAATATATGCGGGAAAAATTAAAACTGTCGTAAATGACTGAATTCCTGCACTGAGCAAGTCTGATCCGGCATAATGGACAGGCTGAAAGTAAAGGAACAGTGACCGGTATGGACAAGTTAATTGCCAAAATCGCGGTTGCATCCGCAAATTATCAGATTGATAAGCCTTATGACTATATCGTTCCGGAAGAATTTTCAGATGAAATTTCTTCCGGAATGAGGGTTCTCGTACCGTTTTCAAGAAGCAACAGAAAAACGGAGGGAATCGTCCTCAGTCTTTATAAAACTTCCGACTGCGGAAAGCTGAAGAGTATTTTTTCCCTTCTGGACAAAGCTCCGGTTCTGTCTGATGAACTTCTGAAACTTGCTCTTTGGATGCGTGAGCGCTTTTTCTGTACAGTTTATGAGGCTGTAAAGGCAATGCTTCCTTCCGGAATTTGGTATAGCTTGAATTCTGTCTGCCGCATTGCAGATGGCGTCAGCCGTGAAGAAGCCTATGATTCCGCCGGACACTCGGAAAAACAGCGTTTGCTGCTTGATGTACTTTATGCACACGGCGGAAACTGTGAATACCGGGATTTGGAAATTGCTTTTGGCGGCAGCGATATTCAGGATCATATACGTCGTCTTTCGTCAAAGGGAATAATAATTTATGACAAAATTGAAACCCGTCGGATAAACGACAAGACTATTGGATTTGCTACACTGTGTATTTCGGCGGAAGAAGCCTTGGATATTGCCGTCTCAAAAAAACGCGCCGCACCGTCTCAGGCTGCGGTACTGAAAATGCTCGCTGATTACGGCGGAGCGACGGTAGCCGACATTCGATACCTTACAGGGGCGGGAAACAATACCATAAAGAGACTTGAGCAGAGCGGACTTATATGTTTGGAACAGATTGATGTGTTTCGCCGCCCGGAATACAAGGAAGGAGAAAAACGGGAAATTCCTAAACTGAGCCAGCAGCAAAAAGCCGCTTTCGACGGCATATTGTCCGTTGCTGGCACAGGCAGAGCCGGAGCAGCTCTTTTGTACGGAATTACCGGAAGCGGGAAGACCTCTGTCTATGTTTGTCTGATAGACGAACTGCTGAAACAGGGAAAATCGACTATTCTTCTTGTTCCCGAAATTGCGCTTACTCCACAGATGCTTGAAACTTTTTCGTCTTATTTCGGAGATGCGATTGCGGTCGTGCACAGCTCTTTATCCGCCGGGGAACGTTACGACGAATGGAAGAGAATAAAGAGCGGCGCTGCGAAAGTCGTTATCGGTACGAGAAGCGCCGTTTTTGCACCTGTGCAAAACCTTGGCATGATAATAATAGATGAAGAGCATGAGGACACTTACAAGTCTGAAAACGCGCCGAGATATCACGCCAGAGATGTTGCAAAATTCCGCTGTTCCAAAAACAATGCCTTGCTTCTCATGGGAAGCGCTACTCCCGATATTGTCAGCATGTATAATGCCCGCATAGGGAAATATAGTCTCTTTTCAATTTCTGAAAGATTTAACCAAAAGAATCTTCCACAAGTCCGAATAGTGGATATGAAACGTGAGATCAGAAACGGCAACGGCGGAAACCTAAGCTCCGTTCTTATAAAAGAGCTTGAAGAAAATATTCTGCGCGGCGAACAAAGCATTCTTTTTCTTAACAGACGCGGAACTTCAAAGCTTATAAGCTGCTGTGAGTGCGGATTTACTTACAAATGCCCGAGATGCAGCGTCAGCCTTACATACCACAGCGCAAACGGAAGACTGATGTGCCATTACTGCGGATATTCTCAGCCTGCTGGAGTTCAGTGCCCGGAATGTGGAGGCAGACTCAATTTTACCGGCGCGGGTACTCAAAAAATTGAAGATGAACTGTCTTCGATTTTTCCGGGAATTGAAATTATCCGAATGGATACGGATACCGTATCGGGTGCAGGTTCTCATGACCTTATACTGAGTAGATTCCGTGATGAGAAAATTCCCATACTCATCGGTACGCAGATGGTAACAAAAGGGCTTGATTTTCCGAATGTGACGCTTGTGGGGGTAATCTCCGCCGACCAATCACTCTATTCAGGCGATTACCGTTCTTCCGAACGGACTTTTTCTCTTATAACGCAGGTCGTTGGCCGTTCCGGAAGGGGAGATGTTCCTGGAAGAGCTGTAATCCAGACATTTACTCCTGAAAATCAAGTTATAAAGCAAGCAGCGGCACAGGATTATGATGGGTTTTACAATTCCGAGCTTGAAATGCGCAGGCTTCAATGGTGTCCGCCTTTTTCCGATCTGTTTTATATCACTGCGGTAGGGCAGAATGAAACCGATGTCCTGCGCTGTCTATCAGCCGCAAAGAAAATACTTGAAAAGGAACTTATCGGGAAAGCCGATGTCAGAATTTTGGGACCCGCCCCATTTTTTGTGGTGCGTGTCAACAACCGTTTCCGCTACAGGCTGATTCTTTCCTGCAAAGACGAAAAAATAATCCGTGAGCTTATTTCCAATGTCATCATATACTGCACTTCGAACAGGGAATTTAAAGGAGTTACGGTTTACGGAGATATAAATGCGAATCAATAATCAAATTATTTTAAGCGAGGGGTAGGGGCATGGCCATAAGAAATATCGTAAAAAAAGGTGACAGCGTACTTGAAAAGCGTTGCCGCCCCGTTACGGAATTCAACGAAAGGCTTCACATTCTTCTGGATGATATGAAAGACACACTTCTCAACTCCGGCGGCGTCGGGCTGGCCGCTCCGCAGGTAGGAGTGCTTCGCCGCGCGGTAATAGTGATCGAAACAAATGTGCCTGAAGGTGAGCAGGAGCATATAATTGAGCTTATAAATCCTGAAATAATCGAACAGGAAGGTGAACAGACCGGTCCTGAAGGTTGCCTGTCATTGCCCGGGAAATACGGAATAGTTACGCGTCCGAACCGTGTCAGAGTCAGGGCGCAGGACAGGAATGGCGATTTTTTCGAGGCCGATGGGGAAGCACTCACAGCGCGCTGTTTCTGTCACGAAATTGACCATCTTGACGGCATACTTTTCCCGGAGAGAGCCGAGCGTATGCTCTCTCCGGAAGAACTTGCCGATGACTGAGAATAATGGAGATGAACGCCTATGCGTATTGTTTTTATGGGTACTCCTGACTTTGCCGCCGCCTCGCTCAGAAAGCTTATTGACGAAGGTTTCAATGTCGTAGGCGTCTTCACTCAGCCGGACAAGCCTAAAAACAGAGGAATGAAGCTCTCCCCAAGTCCTGTAAAGGAAATTGCGGAAGCGGAAAACATTCCCGTCTTTCAGCCTGAAAAAATGCGGGACGGGAAAGCCCTCGAAATATTGAAGTCACTTTCGCCGGATCTTGTTGCAGTAGTCGCATACGGGCGTATTCTTCCGGATGAACTGCTTGCAGTACCTCCGAAAGGAACAATAAATATACACGGTTCACTTCTTCCCAAATACCGGGGTGCCGCCCCTATACAATGTGCTGTGCTTAACGGAGATAAGGTTACCGGCGTTTGTTCAATGTATCTTGCCAGTGAGCTTGACAGCGGCGACATAATATATTCCGCCGAAACTGAAATCGGTGAATATGAAACGTCAGGACAGCTTTTTGAACGTTTGCGTGATATGGGCGCGGAACTGCTGTGCAAAACCATAAAGGACATAGAAAGCGGAATTGCGCCGAGAATACCTCAGGATTCATCTTTGGCAACTTATGCTCCGCCTCTTACGAAAGAAATGAGTCCGATCGACTGGAACAAAACTCCGCGGGAAATCATAAAGCATATCTGCGGACTTAATCCATGGCCCGTAGCTACAACCGAACTTATGGGAACCTGCTTTAAAATATTCGGTGCGGAATATACAGGCAACAAAACCGATAAGCCGGCGGGTACGATTGCAAGCGCGGATTGCAAAAAGGGAATAGAAGTTGTCTGCGGAAATGGGGAAACACTTCTTATAACCCGTTTGCAGGCTCCCGGCTGCAAACAGATGACGGCGGGTGAATATCTGCGCGGACATCCCATGAATATCTGATTTTCTTGCTTTGGAGGGGACTATGGCAAAATCAGCCAGAGAAGCTGCATTAACGGTTCTTGAACGCTGCAGAAGAGACCAAGCGTTTTCCGACGCTCTGCTTTCCAATGTGATGATGGCATCAATGCTTGATGAAAAAGATAAAGCTCTTTGCTCAAGGCTGTGCTACGGCGTTCTGCAAAATATGCTTCTTTGCGACTATTATATTGATTTTTATACTGATAATTCAAATAAACTGGAGCCGAAAGTTCGAGATATACTTAGAATTTCCGTCTATCAGATACTTTTTATGGATAAAATTCCTTCACACGCTGCTGTAAGCGAGGGAGTGGATCTGTGCAAAAAACTTGGTTTTTCCCGAGCTTCCGGTCTTGTCAACGCCGTTCTTCGCCGTATTGCCGCAAATAAAGATTCATTGCCGGAAATACCGAAAAGCAACACAATACAATACCTTTCCATAAAGTACAGCACACCTTTGGAACTTGTAAGCCTTTTTACGGATGAATTCGGTGCAGATTTTACGGAAGATATGCTGAGAGCAAACAATGAACCGGCTCCGGTCGTTATTCAGACAAATACTTTGAAGATAACGCCTGAAGAACTTGCGGCTCTGCTTGAACGACGCAGAATTGTTTTTCGTCCCCACGCCTTTCTTCCCGGATGTTTTGAGATATTCGGCTCAGGGAATATTTCGGAGATTCCGGAGCATAAAGACGGACTTTTTTATGTTCAAGATGCCGCAGCCTGTCTTTCCGTTCTTGCCGCAAACCCGCAACCCGGTTTTACCGTTCTTGATGCATGTGCCGCTCCAGGCGGAAAAAGCTTCGCTGCGGCAATAATGATGAAAGGAAAGGGAACTATACTGTCCCGAGATATACATGAGAAAAAGCTCGGCCGCATACGGGAAGGTGCCAAAAGACTTGGAATAGAAATAATAAACACCGGTATTATGGACGCCTCGGCACCTGAGGCATCCCTTACGAATTCATGTGACCTTGTAATAGCGGACGTGCCTTGTTCAGGACTTGGCGTGATACGTAAAAAACCTGACATAAGATATAAAAAAATATCAGAACTTTCCAAACTTCCGGAAATACAGTTTTCAATTCTTTCCGGTCTTGCACCCTGTGTAAAGCCCGGAGGTGTTCTGATTTACTCTACATGCACAGTCCTTAAACGGGAGAACAGCGAAGTTGTAGATCGGTTTCTCTCTGAGCATAAGGAATTTTCACCAGAAGGCTTTTCCTTTCCGTCACCCATAGGCAACATTGCGGACGGTCGCCTTAACCTTTACCCCCATATACACGGTACAGATGGATTTTTTGTCTGCAAGCTGAGGAAATGCAATGAAAATTGATATAAAATCGATGCTTCCCGAAGAACTTGAAGCCTCCTTCTCAGAAATAAGAGAACCTAAATATAGGGCAAAGCAGGTTTTCACCTGGCTTGGCAAAGGAGCCGTTTCATTCGATGAAATGTCCAATCTTCCTAAAAGTCTGCGTAATACTTTGAATGAGAGATATTATATTACAGTACCTAAAGTCATTCGGAAACAGGTATCAAAAATTGACGGTACAATTAAATATCTATGGGAACTGTCAGATGGTAACGCAGTCGAAACAGTAGTGATGACATACCGGCATGGAAACACCGTGTGTATTTCGACACAGGTTGGTTGCCGGCAGGGGTGCGCATTTTGCGCCTCTACCATAGGCGGGCTTGTAAGAAATCTCGAACCTTCAGAAATGCTTGACGAAGTTTTATTTTCTCAGATAGATTCGGGACTTGATATTTCAAATATAGTGCTTATGGGAATAGGGGAACCCCTTGATAATTTTGACAATGTAGTAAAGTTTCTTAAGCTTGTCAACCATCCCGACGGACTTAATATCGGTATGCGCCATATCTCACTTTCAACCTGCGGACTGACAGAAAAAATTGACAAACTGGCACAACTTAATTTACAATTAACACTGTCTATATCTCTCCACGCTCCGGATGACGAAACGCGGACGAAAATAATGCCAGTAAACAGGGGCAGGGGAGTTGATGAACTTATTGCCGCGTGCAAAAGATATTATGAGCGCACCGGAAGAAGGATTTCTTTTGAATACGCCATGATAGATGGAGTAAACGACACTCCGTTTCACGCAAGGCTCCTTGCGGAAAAGGCAAAAGAAGCAGGCGCTCACGTTAACCTTATCCCTTTGAATTATGTGGAAGAACGAAAATTTAAGCCTTCTTCGCGGGAAAACCTTGAGAAATTTGTTAAGATATTGGAAAACTGCGGAGTCAATACTACCGTACGCCGAAAGCTTGGCGGCGATGTTGACGCTTCATGTGGGCAGTTGAGGAGAAGAGCCGCAAAAACAACGGCTGAAAATTAGTCTATATCAGTACCTGAGTACGAGGAGGAGCAAATGAAAGGCTACACCATAACCGATATCGGTAAGGTGAGATCTGAAAATCAAGATTGTGTACGCTATGTGCAGAATAAAATACCTTCATATGGCATACTTGCGCTTTGTGACGGTATGGGCGGGGCCAAAGCTGGCAGCGTAGCAAGCAATATTGCTCTCAATTCCTTTATTGCTCAGGTTACCGAAAATATTTCGGACAAAAAAGGTAAGGACGAAATATCCGAAACTGTAAAAGCGGCTGTTGATGAAGCAAACAAATGTGTTTACGAGCGCAGTCTTTCAGATGCGTCATGCGAGGGAATGGGAACAACGCTTGTAGCGGCTGTTGTAAAAGGAAAAACGTGCTTCATAGCCAATGTCGGTGACAGCCGAGCATACCTCATTTCCGGCGGCGGAATAGAGCAGATTACACATGACCATTCCTTTGTGGAAGAGATGGTCGGCAGAGGCGCCATAACAAGAGAGCAGGCTCGAATCCATCCGAAGAGGAATATTATAACCCGCGCGCTTGGGTCTGAAGCAGAAGTAGTATGCGATATATTTACTCCTGAGCTTAAAAAAAACGATCTTCTTCTTCTTTGTTCCGACGGACTCAGCAATACTCTCGGCGACAGTGAAATACTTGAAGTTATCACAAGCAGAAAGAAACTTTCGGATATAGTAAAGGAACTTCTCGATATGGCACTTTCAAGAGGTGCTCCGGACAATGTTACGGTCGGGTTGCTGCGTAAATAGTAAGCATCTGGCTGCTGAAATCTTCTTAACCTCAAACATTTGGAGGATTAGTTATAATGGAAAACTGTACGGACAGGTATCTCGGCCGTATTCTGGACAACAGATACGAGGTATTGGAAGTAATCGGTTCCGGCGGCATGGCTATTGTCTATAAAGCTTTGTGCCATAGACTAAACCGGTATGTAGCGGTCAAAGTACTGAAAGACGAATTTGCAAACGATGAAGAATTTCGCGAGCATTTCAGGGCAGAATCACAGGCTGTGGCTATGCTGTCACATCCAAATATAGTTGCTGTTTATGACTACAGCAAGGACTTGTCCTGCCAATATATAGTCATGGAGCTGCTTGAAGGCATTACTTTAAAGCAATATATGCAGAAAAAGGGAATTTTAAGTTGGAAAGAGGCTCTTCATTTTTCAACTCAAATTGCAAAAGCGTTAAGCCATGCCCATGGAAAGGGAATAGTACACCGTGATATAAAACCCCAAAACATAATGGTTGGGAAGGACGGGAGCATTAAGGTCGCTGATTTCGGAATCGCACATTTGCAGAGCGAAAGTAGTGCGGAAGCACGAGAAACCATGGGCTCCATACAT
>JAAYWX010000476.1 GCA_012516225.1 Clostridiales bacterium | reverse complement strand
TGAATGAGCATTAAATTCTTGTAAGGCTGGAGTATCAGCTATCATTCATGGTCAAGAGCTAAATGAAGAATGTCTCCAAATAATGAAAGAAAAAGATATTACATTTTGTCCAACTCTTCAATTCTTCTATGAATGGTTTACTGTATATGAACCACCATATAGACCAATTCATGACAAGTATCCAGGAAAAACTACTGCTGAAAAAGAACTAAATCGTATTATTGACAATTTGCAAAATGCCAATAAAAAGGGTATTAGAATCACAGTAGGTTCTGATTCTTTCTGTAGTAGTTTGACTCCATATGGCAAATATGCTATCACTGAAATATATACACTTAACAAATCAGGACTAACGGAAATGGAAACTATAATGGCTGCAACCAAAAATGGTGCTGAAATGCTTAAAATAGATGATATAACAGGAACTCTTGAAAATGGCAAGTTTGCTGATTTACTTGTTCTTGATGGGAATCCATTAGAAGACATTCATAATATTGCTGTTGAAAAAATGGAAGTCATCATGAAAGAAGGAGAATTTGTTAAAAGAGCATAGTGAATAAAGGCCAAAAAATATCTTAGTGCAAAGCACTAAGATATTTTTTTAAAACACAGCTTATATTTCCGATACTTTCATATCCATTATTAAAAATCTGCTATTTAAAAGAGGACTTATAGTGTTTTTACTTACGCCTCTAAATGAATTTCCAAACATATCAAAGACATTTGAAGATACATTTAGTTCAGGAAGTCTTCCTACAAATTTTTCTCCATCAAACAAAAAGGCCAATTGCACAGGAGTCCCAAAATTCCCTTCAGGGGTAAAGTCCCCACCTGAGGCCATTAGTACGAAGATTCCCATTTCACCGCCCAACAATCCCTTGGCAGTTTTTTCTGATTCTTTAATTTTCAATTCTGGAATTCCCAATGTAGGTACTCCGTCATATTCGCTAGTTGCAGCTCCGGTTAAATCTAGATTATATTTTTTAGATGTTTTCTTATCTGTATAGGGTGCCATAACAATACCATTTTCAATTAGAGTATATCTATAGTCTTTATTTATAACTCCTTCTGCATCAAAGAATGGAAGGAAGGTGTCTAAAGGATTGTTGTTTTGGTACAATGTAAAGTTTTCATTGAATACCTTTTTACCTTTTTTGCCACTTAACAATGAGCTATTGCTGCCAAAGTTATTTCCATCTAAATCCTGAACAAGTTTCTTTAAGGGCAAAGTTTCATCTGTAGCAAATACAACAGGGAATATTTCTTTTTTTGGAAGATCTACTTTGTTTTTGTAAGCATTACATATATGGTTGATATCTTTTAATGCCAAAGAGCGATCATATTTTCTGCCCCAAAAGCCTACAAAGCCATACATTATGTTTATAGATTTTTTTTCTTTAAATAACAATTCCAATGAGATGACTCTATCTTTATATGATAAATCAAGGCCCTTGTCATTTACAAGCTTAATATTATATTCATTGAGGTTAAATTTATGAGAGAAATAGAAGTCGGATTGTTCTTTTCTAAGTACGCTCAACAGTTCTTCAAGTTCTTCTACCAATTTATCTTCTTCGATTATTTTTAAAGAAAAATCTTCGTTTTGTACTTTGTTTTCTT
>JAAYWX010000276.1 GCA_012516225.1 Clostridiales bacterium | reverse complement strand
CGTGGCATTTTTTATCATTCCTTTGTTTTATTTTACCACGACTTTTCTCTACTAACAATTGGCTCCTTTTCCGGGGGGCAGGTCACTTCGACTGAAACAACAAACTATAATTACGACCATAACGGAAATCTGATATCTAAGGCAACTGAGACTGTATCAGCAGGTACAGGCAACATTAGCTCATCACTTTCACAAGGTGTTGCAGGTAGTGAGCTTAGCAGATATAATGGTTTTAACCAGTTGATGGAAACAAATGCGGATGGGGTTAAGGCTTCTTATGCCTACGCACCTTCTGGACCGAGAATTTCCAAAACTGTGGGTGGTACTCAGACAAGTTTTGTCCTTGATGGAGACAACGTGGTACTTGAGCTATCCGGCAGCAATGTCACAGCGAAGTACATTCGCGGTATCAGCCTTATTTACTCAACTATTGGAAACAGCACAAATTATTATCTATACAACGGTCACGGTGATGTTATTCAGCTTGTTGATGCGACAGGTACTGTAGCAAAGGAATATGATTATGATGCGTTCGGCAATGAAAAGAACATTTCCGAATCCGATGTAAACCCCTTACGTTACTGTGGAGAATACTATGACTTAGAGACGAAAACCTACTACTTACGTGCAAGAAATTATGATCCGATAACAGGCCGCTTCCTGAGTGAAGATACATATCCCGGAGACGTAAAAGATCCGTTGTCACTTAACCTTTATACATACTGTGGGAACAATCCGATAATGTACACTGACCCGTCTGGCCACAGATATGATGACGATCCTCAGTTCCAAAGGAATACTGGCAAGAGTTCAAATAATAAGAACGTTTCTGTCAGTTCTACTCTTAAAAAATTAGGAAATACAGCGAAGCTCGTTGGTAATAAACTAGGCGAAACAGGAAAAGCAATTTATAATAATACTTATGCTAGTGCTGGTGTTGGTGGTGGATTTGCTGGCAAGGTAGAAGTTGTCGGTATAGGTTTTGAAGCTGGATATTCAGGGAACTTTGCAGAAGTGCGGCTTGATAATGGTAAATTTACTTTTGGACAGTCACAAAAGCTGGCTATTGAGGTTCCACTTGTTATTGAAACGTTTGGCTTTGGACACGAGAAAAAATACAACGGAGATGGCGACACGATATCTGATGAAGGGTATAAATGGGTAGACCCATCAGTTTATCCAGATATACCAATATCAATGGTATCAGGAAAGCTATACGTTATGTATGGAGGTTCCTATGATGTTGGGATTAAAGTAGTTCCACTAGTTAATGACTTGGTTAAGATTTGGGGAAAACACGAAGGAGATAAAAAATGACAATTAAAACAAAAAGAATAATTCTTGCTTGTGTTGCTGCCACATATTTCATAATAGCAATATGGTTGTGCCTGTGGTATCCAACAGCTTTTTCAAAAGCAATAATTACTTTAAAAACTACAACATTCCTAACATTGGTATCTGTTCCATTTTTATTAATGATATGGATATTGATTAGTCTTCTAGTCGAACCAAAATTTAAAATACTAAGAATAATACTTATAGTATATGCCAGTTTGATAACTTTTTTCATGGTGGGTGCCTTACTGTTTACGTGACGCTATGGCGTAACAAGTTGATGGCTATTCAATTTTTCAAACTAAATTATTAAATAAACAACTGTCACCATGAAAAACATGGTGACAGTTGTTTATTTAATAATTTAGTT
>JAAYWX010000275.1 GCA_012516225.1 Clostridiales bacterium | reverse complement strand
TACAGCTTTTTTCCTCTCTTGATAAGGCCCTGTGCCCCGCAGGTGCGCTGTAGCCCGAATTTTCAGCAAAGTACGGTGGATTTGACACCACAAGGTCAACACTCTCCGCGGGAATAATCTTTCTGCACTCCCTCAAGTCCGCATTTATAATTTCCGCCCTGTTTTCCAGCCCGTTTGCGGACAGATTTTTACGGCTAAGCTCTGCAAATTCAGGCTGTATTTCTATGCCCTTAATCTTAATTTCGGAATTTTTAAATGCGATCAGAATACTTAAAACTCCTGCTCCGCTTCCTAAATCAAGACAATTTCGGGCACGCTTTGTATTTGTAAAATCAGCAAGCAACACAGAATCGGTAGATAGCTTAAAGCAACTTTCTGTCTGGCAGAAGCGCGGCCCTCCGCGCCAAAGTTCATCAAATGTTTCCATTCCGGCATTTCCCCAAACATAAAACAAGGAGCTTGCCACAATACAAGACGCGTTGCGACAAGCTCCTTGATGATACTGCATTTATTTCTCGGTAATAGCACCTGTAGGACAGGTGTCAATGCAAGCACCGCAGGAAAGGCATTTATCCTGGTCAATCTCGTAGTGCTCGTCGCCCATCGAGATAGCACCGGCCGGGCAGGCATCGGCGCAGGCGCCGCAAGAGATGCAGTCGCTACCAATTACATACATTGATGTATCCTCCTTGGTTGAATTAAATATCCACTTTTGCATTATAACATATACTTTCCTTATTGCAAGCAAATTATAATAAAATAAAATCAAACTCAAGAAAACCGGAGATAAAACAAGATATTTAGCGCAAATATGAGCTTTGCTTATATAAATGTTCATCTTGGCTTTACATTGGTCAGGATTGGTCAAATCAGTTGTTGCAATTTTGACCTTTCCTGACTATCATGATATCGAAAGGTCAAGAATAGTCAAGGTCAAAAATGCTCAACATATATACAACGAGGTGATGGCATGGGAACAAGCGATATGATTGCGAATTTCATACTTGACGTGCTTGAAAGTGCCGGCGGGATAGCGGAGCTTCAGCGCTCCAACCTTGCCGAAAAATTCAGGTGCGTCCCCAGTCAGATAAATTATGTAATTTCGACCCGGTTTTCTCCCGAACACGGCTATATTGTGGAATCACGCCGCGGCGGCAACGGATACATCAGAATTACCCGGGTTCAGATAAGCCCCCAGAAACTTATTATGCACACCGTCAACTCTGTGGGCGACAGTTTGGATTTGCGCACGGCGTCAGCATTTATTTCAAATATGGTTGGTTCCGATGCGCTTGACGAAAAGTCGGCGGGGCTTATCATGACAGCAATAAGCGACAATTCGCTGAAACCCATCCCGCTGGAACAGCGCGATATGCTGAGAGCTTCAATTTTCAAACAAATGCTTGTAAGTACGCTGACGGAATAAGCCATTATACAGATTTAAGGAGGTTATAACTATGAAATGCGAAAAATGCGGCAATGAAGCAGTATTCCACTATCAGTCAAACATAAACGGTGAAAAAAGCGAATATCATCTCTGCGCAAACTGTGCAAGAGCGGAAGGTTTCGGAGAAATGCTCGATTTTCGTCCGCGTTCGATGTTTGATAACTTCTGGAGAGATCCCTTTGGCGGATTTATGGACGGCTTCTTTGGAAGTCCTTTCAGCCCGCTGACTGACGGTTTCTTTGGAAGACGTCTGTTTGCTCCCACTCTTACTCTGCCCAGTGTAAATATTTCCGTAGGCTGGCCTGAGAAAACGACAGAATGTGAATGCGGCAGAAGTCATAATATTCCGGAGGATGCCGGAGATGAATTCCGCAAAAAGCGCGAGCTTCATGCGCTGAAGCACCAGCTTAAAGCGGCGATTAAGGCGGAAGAATTCGAAAAAGCGGCAGAACTGCGGGATAAGATTCGTGAACTTGAGAAATAATTTTTAGGATACGGCTGTCCAAAGGAGGAATGTGAATGCGAAACCAGGACAGATTTACCGAAAGGGCTCAGATGGCCCTTTCAAAAGCACAGGAAGCAGCACAGAATATGGGCCACAGCTATGTTGGGACGGAGCACATCCTCCTCGGGATAGCGAGCGAGGGCGAAGGACTGGGCGCAAAGGTACTGCGCGACAACGGACTTGACGAAGCCCTTATAACGGAACTTCTCGAAAAATTTGTTGGACGTGGCGCTCCCGGTCTTCCCGCTCAGGGGCTTACCCCCGATGCAAAACGGGTTATAGAACTTGCGGTAATTGACGCAAACCGTCTTGGACACAGCTATATCGGCACGGAACATCTGCTGATGGGGATACTGCGCGATCCGGACTGTGCCGGTGCAAGGCTCATAGTTTCAACAGGAATTGACATCAACAAAATATATTCCGACATAGTAAATATTTTCCGCAGCTCCGACTACCGTCCTCAGCCTCCCCAGGCAACTGTTGCTGGTCGCAGCAGAAAGACGGATACCAAAACGCTTGACCAGTTTAGCCGCGACCTTACAGCTGCGGCACAGGAAGGTCAGCTTGACCCCGTTATAGGCAGAAGCCGCGAGATACAGCGGGTAATACAAATACTCTCCCGCCGCACCAAAAACAATCCTGTTCTTATAGGCGAACCCGGTGTAGGAAAAACAGCTATTGCGGAAGGGCTTGCCCAGATGATAGCCGCAGGTGACGTTCCGGAAGACCTGCGCGGAAAGCGCATTGTTTCCCTTGATCTTACCGGGATGCTTGCCGGCACAAAATACCGCGGTGACTTTGAAGACCGTATAAAAGCGGCCCTCAAAGAGGCCCAGAAGGCGGGCGATGTTATTCTCTTTATCGATGAACTCCACACAATTATAGGCGCGGGCGCCGCAGAAGGCGCAATTGACGCCGCAAATATTATAAAGCCCGCTCTCGGCAGGGGTGAAATACAGGTAATCGGCGCAACTACGCTGAACGAATACCGAAAATACATCGAAAAAGACGCAGCGCTGGAGCGCAGGTTCCAGCCTGTTATGGTGGATGAGCCGACCGCAGAAGAAAGTATAGAAATAATTATGGGTCTCCGCGACAAATATGAGGCGCATCATAAGCTTAAAATAACTGACGAGGCAATAAAAGCAGCCGTAACTATGTCCAGTCGGTATATAAATGACCGCTATCTGCCCGACAAAGCGATCGACCTTATCGATGAAGCGGCTTCCCGCGTCAGAATGAAGACACTCACTGCCCCCGATGAACTCAAAGTCATTGAAAAGCGCATTGAAGCTCTTGTTGCGGAAAAAGAGGCCGCCATCAAGGCACAGGACTATGAGGCTGCCGCTAAAATCCGCGATCGTGAAAAGGAGCAGCGCGAAGAACTTGATGCTGCCCGCAGAAAGTGGGACGAAAAGCGCATGGGGCTTTTAAAGTGCGTTACCATGGAAGACATTGCTGAAGTTGTTTCAGGATGGACCGGAATCCCTGTAACAAGTCTTACCGAAAGCGAAAGCGACAGACTGCTTAAAATGGAGGAAATCCTGCATAAACGCGTCATCGGTCAGGATGAGGCCGTTTCGGCGGTTTCACGTGCGATACGCCGCGGGCGTGTCGGACTTAAAGACCCCAAGCGTCCTATAGGGAGTTTCCTTTTCCTCGGACCTACAGGTGTCGGAAAAACGGAGCTTTGCAAAGCGCTTGCCGAAGCCGTTTTTGGTGACGAAAATGCCATTATACGCATTGATATGTCCGAGTATATGGAAAAACATACCGTTTCAAAGCTTATCGGTTCTCCTCCGGGATATGTCGGTTATGATGAGGGAGGTCAGCTTACTGAAAAGGTTCGCAGAAACCCTTATTCCGTAATCCTGTTCGATGAAATCGAAAAAGCCCACGAGGATATTTTCAATATTATGCTCCAGATTATGGACGATGGAATATTAACCGATTCGCAGGGCAGAAAGGTCGATTTTAAAAACACAATAATTGTAATGACATCTAACGTCGGTGCAAGAAATATCACGGATAAACGCAGCACTCTCGGATTTTCTGCAGATAATTCAAAAGACAGCGGCATAAAGGATGTGGAGGAGATACGTTCTCTCGTCATGAAGGATCTGAAAAACACTTTCCGTCCGGAATTTCTCAACCGTATCGATGAAACTATCGTGTTCCATCAGCTCAGCCGCGAAGACATAAGAAAAATTGCCTTGAAAATGACAGATATGCTGGAGAATCGTCTTGACGGTCTTGGAATAAGGCTTAAAGTATCTGAAGATGCTCTCGGAAAACTTGCCGAAGAAGGCTTTGACCCCATATACGGTGCGCGCCCGCTGCGCCGTACCATCCAGTCTGCAATTGAAGATAGGGTTGCGGAGAAAATGCTTGAAGGCAGCCTGAAATCCGGAGATACGGCGGAAGTTGTTCTGGACGAAGGAAAAATCGCCGTTGTCAAGGCAAATTAACAAATAATTCTTTAAATTATCCGATAAAAGTGCTAAAATACCTCTGTCCGTTTAGCGGATAGGGGTATTTTACCAATGCTCATTAAATTTAAGTTATACAGAAAATATACAAATGCGCAAAAGTGCATTGGATATACATTGGAGGTAAACAGAAAAATGGCAGAAGAATTTAATCCGGAAGAGTTCAATGTTGAGGCGCTGTTCGAAGAGCAAAGAATGAGCAAGGAAGAGCGTTATGCGAAAATGGTCGACTATATGAACAGCGTCCCGGACTACAATTACCACAACGGCATAAAGCTTATTGAAATTGCCGACAACTATGCCGCCTGCAAAGTTGACCTAAATCCCAACACTATGAATTCTCAGGGCATTGCGCACGGTGGAATAATATTCGCCATCTGCGATGTCGCCGCGGGATTTGCAGCAGCATTTATAGCCCGTCCCCTTGTAACACAGGGCGGAAGCATAAATTTCCTGCGCCCCGCCACCGGTTCATACCTTATTGCAAAAGCCGAGCCCGTAAAAATCGGCAAAACGGTTTCAGTAGTAGAATCCAGAGCATATGACGATCAGAACCGTCTTGTCGCCCAGGCAACGTTTACGCTCTTCTATACATGAAGCGCCGATTTTGATTTTAACTTGCCGTAAATACAGCCTGCCGCAAAAGTTTTCAGCTTTTCGGCAGGCTTTTTTATTCATAAAGTTTATTAATTTAAATCCTCGCAACTCCGCTTTTCCGCGCCGCATCTGCAACGGCCGCCGCCACAGTCGGAGCTATACGCTCATCAAAGGCTGCCGGAAGTATAAAGTCAGCCGAAAGCTCATTTTCTCCGACGAGACCGGCAAGCGCAAGCGCCGCGGCGATTTTCATTTCGTCGTTTATATCTGAGGCCCGTACGTCAAGCGCCCCTCTGAAAATTCCGGGAAAAGCCATAACATTGTTTATCTGGTTTTTGAAGTCGCTTCTCCCCGTACCTACTACTGCAGCTCCAGCCCTCTCGGCAAGATCAGGCATAATTTCCGGTATGGGGTTGGACATGGGAAATACTATAGGATCTTTAGCCATAGACGAAACCATGTCTTCAGTCACCGTTCCGGGAGAAGATACTCCGATAAAGACGTCCGCTCCTCTCATCGCATCGGCAAGCGTACCCTTTATTCCCGCATTGTTCGTGATTTCAGCTATTTCGGACTTGGAATCGTTAAGATCTGTGCGTCCCTTGTAAATTGCCCCTTTGCGGTCGCACATAACCACATCGCCAAGCCCCATTTTCAAAAGCAGTTTTACTATCGCGACGCCGGCGGCTCCTGCCCCGCAGGTTACCGCACGTATGTTTCTGATATCTTTTCCGACAACTTTAAGCGCATTTATCAGAGCTGCAAGCGTAACAACCGCAGTTCCGTGCTGATCATCGTGGAATATTGGAATATCGCTTATTTCTTTGAGTCTGCGTTCAATTTCAAAGCACCGCGGAGCCGAAATGTCCTCAAGGTTTACGCCGCCGAAGCTTCCAAGGAGAAGCGATACCGTGCGCACAAATTCGTCCACATCTTTTGTCCGTACGCAGAGAGGCACCGCATCCACCCCGCCAAGTGTTTTGAAAAGGACGCATTTACCTTCCATGACAGGCATTGCCGCTTCCGGACCTATATCTCCCAGTCCTAAAACCGCGGTTCCGTCCGTAATAACGGCGACGAGATTATGTCTGTTTGTAAGCTCAAAGCTTTTCTCGGGATTATCACGAATAACTTCACAAGGTCTTGCCACACCGGGAGTATAGGCAATGCTTAAATCTTCCTTGTTTCTGATAGGCATTTTTGCGGCATAGTCTATTTTGCCTTTCCACTCGTAGTGTTTTTGCAGTGACATCTCCATATAATCCATATTGCAGAATACTCCTTAACCGTATTTCTTCAGCAACATGGATTATATATCAATTTGCCCATAACCACAAGATAATTATATTTAATATGACGATTTTCATGTGCACAGTTCAGTATTAGGATAGTAATGTGCGAGTATCTCCTTATAATCGAACCCGTTTTTCGCCATAACGTTTGCTCCGTATTGGCTCATTCCAAGCCCATGCCCGTATCCGGTAACGGTAAAAAGGAAAATACCGTTTTTATATTCCAATTTAAACGCTGTACTGCGGAGTGAAAACAGTTTTCTAATCTCAGGTCCGCTAAGCCTGACCTTTGCTATCGTTATGCTTCTCACTCTTCCGCTGTCATCAAGTTCCGTTTCTCCGACCCATTCCTCAGGTTTTTCCGAAAAGACCGCATCATTTTTGTAGCTCAGTATTGTTTCACGGAAGTTGTCTTTTGAAACTTCCACCGTTGTTATGTAATTTGGAACATCCTTTTCCGTTTCTGGACTTTTCACGCTTTTAAGATACGGTATATCTCCCCACAGTTCGCTTCCGGATTCCGTTTTGCCTGCGGACGAGGAATGGAAGGATGCGAGTATTGGCGTTTCAGCATAAATAAGCACCTGTCCGTCAGTATCTGTAACCGCTTTGCGTATTGCCGCCATATTCTCATCAAATTTAGCGCCCCAAATGCCTCTCAGTTCGGTTTCGTCGGCATACGCAAGACAGCATCCGGCCTGTTTGCATATATCGGCCTGAGGATGTTTAGGATTTTCATGTTTTGTACAGTAAAGAATATAAGTTCTCGCCGCTACTGCCTGTGCCTTCAAAGCTTCTTCCGCAAAATCTGCCGGCATTTCGGCGGCTATGGCATAAGGGAGATATTCCGCCATTGTAACTTCTTTTGCCCTCTCGCCTTCAGCTACAGTAAATTTAATGTCTTTGTCCGGTACTTTTACATATTCCTGTTTCCGTACATTATCGGAAGGTTCCGGTGATACGATTTGGCTTTCATCGGTTATCATATACTTGTCCATATTGCCTTCTCCGCTCACATTTTCCTTCAGAAAAAGGACGGGCATTATTATCCCCGCCAAGGCGAGCAGAACAGATACCCAAATAATACGTTTCATCTTATGCACTCCTTAATCACTTGTAGTTGACGCTTATCCAAAATAAGTATAAAATGTGTAACCGAACAATATGCGTCATTATATTTATATTTTGATTGGAATGATACTATGCGAAAAAAATCACTTAAACTGTGCGGTTTTTCCTGCATCATGGGCATTTTCGGAGCCTTTTTGCGCTGGCTTCAAATCCAAAACATATTTGAGCCAGATACGGGCCTTGCCACGCCAAACTCTCCATGGAGCTGGGCATTCATCGCATTTGTTATTCTTTCTGCCTCTATGCTCATCGTATTTGTGCGCTCATTCAGGAAATCAAGTTTTCCCTTGACCTATCCGGAAATCTATTCCGGCGGCAAGTTTTACAAAACTGCGGCAATTATTATCGGTGCTCTTATGGCTTTGGGCGGATTTGCAACAATAATACGCACTCTTTCTTCGCGCTCGGTATTTGACCTTCTCCTCGGAATATTCTCTTTTGCCGGTGCCGTAAGTTCTTCGTCCTTTGTCATATCCGCCAAAAAGAGCGGCAGCAAAAACGCAGGCATAGCCGTTTCTGTCATTATTGTCCTGTTTTTATGCTTCTGGCTTATATCCGCTTATAAATTCAGCGCCTCCGACCCCGTAATATGGCACTTTGCTCCAAGGATTCTTGCCATTTCTTCTTCCGTTCTTGCTTTCTATTATGTCGCCGGCTTTGTTTTCGGCAGACCGAAACCCCTCCTTGCTCTATATTTCTGCCAGCTCGGTGCCTTTCTCAGCATAACGACGCTTGCGGATTCATACCCTCTCGGCGAACAGTTCATTGTTCTTTCCTTTGCCGCTTTTATGGAGCTTCTTTCTTTCCTGCAGGTTTGCAATATCATCAGCGGAGAGCCTTCTGAAGGCGACTGAAAGATAATAAATTCAACAAAGTGCAGAACGGTATTTTTATTCCACCCTATATTTCCGGTATTTAATTAATCATCAAAAACGCCTCGGACGAGAAAAGCCCCATGCTCCGATTTCGGTCGGACATAGGGCTTTTAGTATTGATTTAGGCGCAGCATACCTGCCGGCCGCTTTTTGTTTTGAAGAAAAACGATATCTGTTGCTCCTATGCTGCAAAATACGGCGCAGGCACAAATTTCTCACTCTGAATATCTGTACTTTTCCCCTATTCGACGTATTCTGACAAGTCCTTGAAGCCGTAAACTCTTTTGTATTCTTTACTCCCCGCTTCTTTTACGACTTCGGATCGTCTGCCGTCAAGCAATTTGACAATCTCATAAACATCTATCCAAATCTCACTGTTGCATTCCTTCTGCGACTCGTCAAAAATAAGCTGCATTCCAAAATGGAGGTGGGTTGTCTGTATATTGTTCACATTCTCGTGCAAACTGTACCCGGATCTGCCCATATATCCTATAACATCCCCAGAATTCACAACTGAGCCAACGGACAAATCCTTTCTGAAAGGATAGTCCTTTCTGAGATGTGCATAGTAGTAATATCTTTTGCTATCAAACGAACGTATGCCTATGCGCCATCCGCCGTACTGGTTCCATCCCATTGCTTCGACAACCCCGCCTTCAACCGCAATAATCGGGGTTCCCATCTGCCCTAAAAGGTCATTTCCGAGGTGCGGTCTTGAAAAGCCATAGGATCGTCTGTTTCCGAAATCGTCATAATGGTGGTAGTAAAATCCTTTAGCTATGGGAGAAAACACCTTAATACCGTATCGCCTTTCCCAATGTTTCCCCAAGCCGTCCTTATCGGGAACTTCAATTTCATATAGCCCTACAAACCCCGATAAAACGGCGCTGAAAGCTTCATAATAATAATCATAATGTTTCAGGCCGGAAGTCAGTTCTTTTATTGTTTTCCCTGAATTCAACTTTTCTGCTATCTCATCAAGCTGTCTGTCCCTATAGCCGCTGAAATTGTTCCCGTTTTTCGCCGCAAGGCAGGCAAGCAGTTCAATAAAATTCAGTTTTATTTTTTTATCCTGAGATGCTATATCAAGTGCTATCGCTTTTTTCATAGCCTCACACGGAACATTGAAATCAACCCATCTTATCAGCGCTTTTTCCGAATTTTCGCCGCTTTCCGCAAATGCTGCTATTCTTCCGGAAGCGACGTCAGAGTTTTGGAAATCTGTCAGCGCCGCACTCAGCACCATACAGAGGCAGACAACCATTTTTATTATTTTACGCTGCCGCAAAC
>JAAYWX010000274.1 GCA_012516225.1 Clostridiales bacterium | reverse complement strand
GTTTCCATGCGGCCTTTGTCAAGCAGATCTGTAACCTGCTGTCTGAGCATAGCCGTACGCGCATCGGTGGCCTTGCCGAGCTTTCTGTAAGTTGACATGGCGGTTTCCTCCTTTTTTAATGTAAAGGAATGTTTATGCTGGCAGTCTACCCGGCTTTCTTATACGCCGGATAACATTCGCGGCAACTAATTGTTGTCATCGCTGGCAAGTGAAAGTCCCATCATGGCAAGCTTATGCTCAACCTCTTCAAGCGACTTTCGTCCGAGATTCCTTACTTTAATCATCTCGTCCTGAGTCTTGCTGATAAGATCCTCAACGGTATTGATATTAGCACGCTTTAGGCAGTTAAAGCTGCGCACAGACAAATCCAGTTCCTCAATTGTCATTTCAAGAACCTTATCGCGCTGAGTTTCAACTTTTTCCTTAACCGTTGATTCGTTGCCGATTGTTTCGGAAAGGTCTGTAAACAGTGTAAAGTGGTCGCAGAGAATCTTAGCGCCGAGAGAAACGGCATCTCTGGGTGTTATGGTCTTGTCCGTCCAAACTTCAATCGTGAGCTTGTCATAGTCCGTTTTGTTGCCGACACGCGTATTCTCCACAGTGTAGTTTACTTTAAGAACCGGCGAATAAATTGAGTCTACCGGAATTGTTCCAATAACCTGCTGGGCACCCTTGTTCTTTTCCGCTACGACATAGCCTCGCCCATGGTCAACGACCATTTCCATACTCAGATAGCCGTCCGGACCGAGAGTCGCGATATGATGTTCCGGATTTAATACCTCAACTTCGCTGTCCGGCTTAATATCTCCGGCCGTCACCTCACATTCGCCGCTTGCTTCTATATAAACCGTTTTGGGCCCGTCGCTGTGTAGCTTTATTATAATGCCCTTAATATTGAGGACAATTTCAGTCACGTCCTCTTTGACGCCGGGCAGCGTAGAAAATTCGTGCTGTACGCCGGCGATTTTCACAGAAGTGACAGCTGTACCGGGAAGAGAGGATAGGAGCACTCTCCGGAGAGAGTTGCCCAATGTCGTACCGTAACCGCGCTCTAAAGGCTCCACAATGAACTTGCCGTAAGACTCGTCTGCAGGATTCTCAATACATTCGATGCGCGGCTTTTCAATTTCAATCATGTTAAAAATACCCTCCTTCTGAGTTGACGCAGCAATGCGCCTTTTTTGATCAGCTTACCAATTACGAGGGTCTCTTTTTTACTTAGAGTACAGCTCAACAATAAGGGTCTCCTCTACGGGGAAGTCAATATCATCTCTGACAGGCATTCTGAGAACGGTTCCTTTTAATGAATTTTTATCGCGCTCAAGCCACTGCGGAGGTGTCACTACGACAGCATCCTCTCCGAGCAGCCTCTTGAACATTACGGAGCTGCGACTCTTTTCGCGAACTTCGATAACATCTCCGGGAGAAACAAGGTATGAAGGAATATCTACGCGGCGTCCGTTAACAGTAAAGTGTCCGTGCGAAACTGCTTGGCGGGCCTCGCGGCGCGTCATTGCAAATCCAAGGCGGAATACCACGTTGTCAAGACGGCGCTCAATAGTTGTAAGAAGGTTCTCACCAGTAATTCCCGGTGTCTTTGCCGCTTTTTCATAGTACTGGCGGAACTGCTTCTCAAGTATTCCGTATATAAACTTAACTTTTTGCTTTTCGTTAAGCTGCTTTGCATATTCGCTTTGCTTCCTGCGCATCTGACCCTTGGGGTTACGGATTGTGCTGCTTTTAGTCTTGGATGTGTAACCCATGACGGCAGGAGAAATGTCGAGCGCCTTGCAGCGCTTGACTATGGGCTGCATATTTCTTGCCATAACTCAATCTCCTTCCTTAATTAGACGCGGCGGCGCTTCGGGGGACGGCAGCCATTGTGTGGAATGGGTGTGACGTCCTTGATAAGCGTAACTTCAAGGCCTGCTGTCTGCAATGCGCGGATAGCGGCTTCTCTTCCGCTTCCGGGTCCCTTGACATAAACTTCAACAGTTTTAAGTCCATGTTCCATCGCGGCCTTGGAAGCTGCCTCCGCCGCCGTCTGCGCTGCGAAAGGCGTAGACTTTTTGCTTCCGCGGAAGCCCATTCCGCCGGCAGATGCCCATGAAATAGCGTTGCCGTTTGTATCTGTAATAGTAACCATTGTGTTGTTAAAGGAGGAACTGATGTGAACGACTCCCTTTTCAATGTTCTTACGCTCTCTGCGGCGTGTTCTGACTTTTTTCTTAGGTGTTGCTGCCATTTACTTTGTTCCCTCCTTTATTTTTTCTTGTTGGCGATGGTGCGCTTCGGACCATTGCGTGTCCGCGAATTGGTCTTGCTTCTCTGTCCTCGGACAGGCAGGCCTTTTCTGTGACGCATTCCGCGGTAGCTTCCTATTTCTATAAGGCGCTTTATATCAAGCGCTACGCTGCGGCGCAGGTCGCCTTCAACAACATAGTTGTTGTCGATGCACTCACGGATCTTTGCCTCGTCCTCTTCACTGAGGTCCTTGACGCGGGTGTCGGGATTGACACCGGTCTGCTCGAGTATCTTCTTTGCGCTGGTTCTGCCGATGCCATAAACATAGGTAAGAGCTATTTCTATTCTCTTATCTTTTGGCAGGTCAATTCCGGCGATACGTGCCATATTTTTTAATCATTCCTTTCGCATTAAGTTCCGCTTAATCCGCGGTACTGCTTTTAGAAATGCGCTTTCGCGCCCCGATAAACTCAAAAAATCCATTAACCTTGTCTTTGCTTGTGCTTGGGATTTTCGCAGATAACCATTACCTTTCCCTTGCGCTTGATTACCTTGCACTTTTCGCACATGGGCTTTACGGACGGTCTTACTTTCATAATCAAACCTCCATTATTTGCTTCTCCAGGTTATTCTTCCCCGGGTCAGGTCATACGGCGACATCTGAACTGTTACCTTGTCTCCCGGAAGTATACGGATAAAATTCATCCTAAGTTTTCCGGAAATATGCGCCAAAACCGTATGCCCGTTTCCGATATCTACCTGAAACATTGTATTGGGC
>JAAYWX010000273.1 GCA_012516225.1 Clostridiales bacterium | reverse complement strand
TGTAAACTTACCTTATATACGGAGGTGTTGCCATGGAAATACCGGTTTTTGATGCCCACTGCGATACAATTTCAGAAGCAGCAAAAAGTGGCATCGGTCTTCGCAAAAACGGACTGCATATAGATTTGGAGCGGGGCGGAAGATATTCGCCGTATGCCCAAGTGTTTGCGGTTTTCGGTCGGCCTGACGGCGGACTTTCCGCGGAAGGGGACTATTTAAGGGATTGGCCTTACGAAGTGCTAACCGGTTTGGCTGATGGCCTTTTGTCGCTCTTGCTTTACGAATTTGAAACAAATTCGGATGTGCTTTCCCTTTGTAGAAACGCAAAGGAAGTAAAAGAAGCGACAGAGTCAGGGAAAATTGCGGCTCTTATAGCAGTTGAGGGTGCGGAACTTCTCGGCTGCGACATTGGCAGATTAAAAGACGCTTACGATAAGGGAGTCAGATTTGTAAATTTATGCTGGAACTATGACAATGAGATTTGCGGTGCTGCAAATGGAGCATCAAAGGGCGGCCTGACTGAAAAGGGGCGGCAATTTGTATGGACTATGCAGGATATGGGGATAGCGGTTGATTTATCGCACGCATCGGAACGTACGTTCTGGGATGTGGTTGAAATTGCAAATCGTCCGGTTATAGCGGGGCATTCAAACTCAAAAGCCATATGCGCAAATCCGAGAAACTTGACCGATGATCAGTTCAAAGCAATAGTGCGGCTTGGTGGCGTTGCAGGGCTAAACCTTTATCCGAAATTCCTAAGTGAAAGAGAGTGGGCGGGGATTGACGATGTTTTGCGCCATGCCGAACATTTTCTTGAACTCGGCGGGGAAAAGGCGTTGTGCCTTGGCGGAGATCTTGACGGAGTTGAGTATCTGCCAAAGGCGATAACAGGAATTGAAAGCTACGGGGGATATATACGAGGCAATGCTGAAGCGTAATTATTCCGAAGATCTTGTTCGCGATATATTTTACAACAACCTATATGATGTGTTGGAGAGGGTCCTGTGAATATACAGATTTTTGGAAAGTCAAAATGTTTTGATACAAAGAAAGCAGAAAGATATTTCAAAGAGCGGCGAATAAAATTTCAGAGCATTGACTTGCCGCAGTATGGAATGAGCCCCCGTGAACTCGAAAGCGTGATTGCATATGTAGGGCTTGAGGCGCTTATAGACGAGAAAGCCAAAGGGGCGGAGATCCTCAGATATCTTGCGCACGACTCGGATAAAGCGGCTAAACTTCTGGAAAATCCGTCTCTTATTAAAACGCCCGTAGTGCGAAACGGGAAAAAGGCAACTGTCGGATATTGTCCTGATATATGGAAAGAATGGGAATAGCAATTAGGATTAAATTTCAGAAAAAGCTTTACATTTAATGTATAAAAGCCGTCACAAAATATGTGCATAAAGAAAAAAGGAGGAAAAATTATGGCTTTCACATGGACAAAAGATTTGGAAACGGGATATCCTCTCATAGACAGCGAACATAAGCAGCTTATAAAAGCGGCTGACGAACTGGTGGAAGCATGCGCGCAGGGAAAAGGGCGTCAGGAAATAGGAAATGCAGTTGAATTTCTTTCAAACTATACCAAAACACATTTCGCACATGAGGAAGATCTTCAGGTTAAAAACAAATATCCCGATTACGCCGCACATAAAAACTGGCATCAGGCATACGTCCGAGAAATAGAAAATGTTGCTACCAAACTGAAAGCTGAAGGTGCAACTATCGCTCTTGTGGCGGAGGTCAATGCAAAGGTAAGCCAGCTTATCGGACATATAAAAACGGCAGACCTCAAACTGGCACAGTTTGTAAAAAACGCCAGTAAGTAAAACCATATAATACGAGTAAACTTTAAAATTAGAAAACGGACAGCTTTCCGGCTGTCCGTTTTTGTTGCTGTATAGACTTTAGTCCATCACATAGGGCAGAAGGGCAACCTGACGAGCCCTCTTTATTGCCTCGGTAAGCTGACGCTGATGTGCGGCGCAGGTACCTGTGGTGCGGCGGGGCAGAATCTTGCCGCGCTCTGAAAGGAAACGGCGGAGTTTCGCTGTATCCTTATAGTCTATATATGCGCTTTTATCCGCGCAAAACTGGCAGACTTTTTTGCGTTTGCGATTTTTATTGGCTTTATCCTTCTCGAATGCCACGGTGTTTTCCTCCTATCTTTGGTATTTTAAATGTCAGAACGGCAAGTCGCCGTCACCATCGTCAAGCTCGGAGAAGGCAGATCCTTTGAAATCCCCGCCGGAAGAATGAGAGGAAGGAATTTCATTGTAGCCTGTATCCGAACTTTCACGGCGCTTGCTTTCGCCGAAATAAACGTTTTCCGCGACTACTTCCGCACTCCTGCGCTTGTTGCCGTCTTTATCCAGCCAGTCACGAATCTGCAGACGACCGCTTACAACAGCCATGCTGCCCTTGGAGAAAAATTTGGATACAAATTCACCCGTCTGACGCCATGCAACGCAGTCGATAAAATCGGTCTGCTTTTCGCCGCTTTCTTTTGAGGCAAAATCACGGTCAACGGCAAGAGTGAAAGATGCGACTGGAGTTTGAGAAGGCGTATATCTCAGCTCCGGGTCGCGGGTTAGGCGTCCCATAAGTGTGATATGATTGAGCATAAGTGCCTCCTTATTCGTAACGAACGGTTATGAGGCTGCGGATTACGCTGTCTGTAATACCAAGGATACGGTCAAGCTCCGCCGGGAAATCCGGGGAGGATGTGAACTTGATGAGAACATAGTATCCCTCGCTGAGATAGTTAATCTCATAAGCAAGTTTGCGCTTGCCCATAAGATCCACCTCATCAATGGTTCCGTGCTGCTCGACAAGTGTCTTGAATTTTTCTACGACTGCTGATGTTTCCTCCTCGCTGAGGTTGGGGTTTATTATGAACATCACTTCGTATTTTTCCGTTGTCTTAGCCATTTTAGCACCTCCTTCTGGACTGATGGCCCCAAAAAGGGGCAAGGATAGCTCGTCTTATACTGACAAGCTATCCTATTATACATAAAATTATGAAAATGTCAAGGAAATCATGCAAATTTGCCTATGTTCACCACGTTTTTATATTGTACCCAGAGTGATGATCGCCATCGCATATACTTCTTCCGCATTGCAACCGCGGGAGAGGTCGTTTATAGGGGCGTTCAATCCCTGAAGTATGGGACCGTAAGCCTCAAAGCCGCCGAGCCGCTGGGCAATCTTGTATCCTATATTTCCGGCGTTGATATCTGGGAAGATGAAGGTGTTTGCCTTTCCGGCAACCGTTGAATCCTTCGCCTTTGTGGCGGCAACTACGGGAGAAAAAGCCGCATCGAACTGGAGTTCGCCGGCTAGATCGAAGTCAGGATTCAGAGCCTTT